>JAUWHC010000350.1 GCA_030606095.1 Promethearchaeota archaeon
ACATTATTCTTTTCTTCAGTTGTTAATTCCGCAAAGGTATTTGTTGGGATTTCTTTGGAAATAAAGATTGGATCAAAACCAAATCCATTTGTACCTCTAATTATTTCTGAGACTTTTCCTTCGACAGTACCTTCAAATAAAAACGTTTTATTCATTGGTTGAAAGTAAAGAGCGATGACTGCTTCAAAATGAGCTTTAGTATTTTTGAAATTATCGATAAGTTTTAGAATTCCTTTGTTTCCAATTGTATTTAATACGAATTTAGAATAAACGCCAGGAAAACCGTTAAGAGGGATATCTATAAAGAACCCCGCATCTTCAATAAAATAGGAATTGTTAAGCTTTCCTTTTACGCTGTTTAACTTAAAAAGAGCTACTTCTTTAATATTTGTCGCTTGAATTTCTGTTGTAGAAATCGTATTTTGCCTTAATATGTAAGATATCTTCTCTTTTTGAAACATTTTTTCAATTTCATTAAATTTGTAATTATTACTTGTAATAAAATAAATCGTATCTTTTGCATCATCCATAATTACTATAATTTCCTAAGATTTATTTAGATAGGTTATCATTTTTATTAAAATTGTTAAACAATGTTAACAGATTTTATTAAAACTTGTTCATGAGAAGTTTGGAACACGTCCCTTATTCGCACGGGTTGAAACCAGCAACCCCTATCGGATAGATTCCGTATGAAACCATCTCCGACTACTTTTCTGAGGATATTTAGAGCCCCGTTGACGTCGGCGTTTAACAGGTAATTAGAACCCTTAAATAATCCTCGTTTTATCCTTTTTCCAATATATTGGGTATGTTTTTGAATTAACTCTAAATCTAAAGAGCTACATTTTGACGTGTAGGCTTCGTCGATCACATGTACCTTTATTCCAACCAATTCTGCTTTATAGGCAATCATCTGCTTTAGGGTGTGAATGGGGATATTAACGAAGTTTTGGTTAGTTCGTCTGCCCAATCGTATATTTTGTTTTATTTCTTTTAGTTCCCCTAAACAAATGTTCCCAATTCCACGATGAAGGCAATATCCTACAATATATTGGGAAGTCTTATGTAAATAATCTTTCATTATTGAGTTTCGCTTAATAGTAATCTCGTCAAGTTGAGCGGTCCACATTAAACGTTGTTTATCCTTAATCGAGTAAAGTCTTGCTTTTCGTTTATTCCATTGTCGATTGATTGATTTTACGATCTTTCCCGAGATAATAATAGGGCGTGAATTTCGGTTTTCTACAGCAGTAATTAGGTTATTCACTCCAAAATCAATAGAGAGATAGGAACTACTCTCTAATTGAGATTCTTTTATAGGCTCTTCGTATACAATTTCAATTTCATAGAATCGTTTCTTAGGTAAAATCCGTATTTGTTGATATTTTTGAAATTCTTTATTTTTGTAACGGGGGATGGTAAACTCAATAGGTTCTTTAAACGCCAGAAAGATATCCTGAAAATGCTTGGACATGGTCAAAGTAATGAGATTGTTTTCAATTTTGCTGTTTTGATTGGTAAATACTAAAAAATTAAAATCTCCTTGCTTGTACTTGGGAGGTCTTGGTCGTCCTTTAAACTTTTGACGATTTATTTTCCATTCTTTTACGGAAGCGAAGAAACTCTTCCAGTTTTTATCTAATGTCTTAAGGACCTGTTGAGATGTCTGGGCTTTTAGTAGCTTATAATTGTCAGCATCCTTTAAAATAAAGTTTAGATCTTGGTACTGAAGCCAATTCTCCAAGTGAAAGAAGTCTTGGCGTACGTACCAATTAGCACGATTATACAACTTTTTGGAAATGCTGCAAAGTAAATCCAAGTGTTCGTTTTTTAGGGCTCTAAATTTGTACACTAATCTCATCTTGAAATTCTCTCTTCTTTTTTTTTACAAAATCCTTTCTTCTCCGTGAATACATAGACATCGCATAGCAATGCAATAACGATATAATTTCTTGAAAAATCTCTTGTTCTGTGGAGCCCGATTCTAATTCGTTAATAACAACGAGCTCCGTTCCAAATTCTCTAAACAAATGCTGAAATAATTTAAATCCAATACGGCTTAATCGATCTTTATGGGATATAATTACTGAATTAATTTTATAATTTATAATTTCTTTTATTAAAGGAAGAAGATTTTTCCTGTCTAAATTCATTCCTGAGGCTATATCTTCGTAAATACCATTGATTAGGATACCATTTTGGAAACACAAATGTTTAAGAAGCTGGATCTGATTTTCTAAATCCTTTTTTTGTTTTCTTGTCGAAACTCTGGCATAAATAACATTCTTTCGGGGAATGTCTTTGTTCATAAATCGATATACTGATTTGTCATTGTAATCATATCTCCCGTTTGGTAACGTAGCTACTTTGAGATATCCTTGCTTTACGTAATTAGTTAAAGTTGGTCGAGAGATTCTTAACAGATTTAGGACTTCAGCAGCTTTCATTAATAACAATAAACATTTTTTAATATATTTATAAAATGAGTCTGATGATTTTTAATGAAAATCTAGATCAAATAAGAAATTAAAATAATGTTAGATTTATTATATAAGGATTATTATGATTGAAAAATATGATTATATTGTGATTGGGGCAGGGATAGCTGGTTTGCACATAGGAGCATTATTATCTCAATATGGGAAAGTATTAGTGCTGGAAAAAGCCAAAGAGATAGGAGGTAGAGCAAGAGTTGTTGATATTAATGGTTTTAAGCTAGATTTTGGTCCTCACCCCGTAAGATTTGGTCCAAAAAGTGCTCTGGGAGCTTCTTTAAATGAAATTAATAAACCAATTAATTTCATAAAACCAGAAACTTCATGGGCGTTCTTAGACGATGGAACAAAAACGATCTTTCCTTCTGGTGGAATTATGGCAGTAATAAAAAGTAAAATGGTTCCAACGATTAAAACATTAAAATTAATGATTAAAATAAAAAAAATGAGCGTTAGAGATTTCGAGAAACTATACGATCTATCTTTAATACAATGGTTTGATCAAGAAAACATTGTTCCCTCTCTTCAAAAATTTTTATTAATGGCAAGTTCTGCAATTCAAGTAAATCCCTTTCCAGATAGATCTTCAGCGGGAGAACTATTGCATAATTTTAATAGAGTCTTAGAATTGGGAAGTGTTTATTACCCGAAGGGGGGTTGGACAACAATTTTTAATGCCTTTTTAAATAAAATTAAGGAAAACGGTGGAGAAATTAGATTGAATGAGGAGGTAAGTAAAATTATTGTGGAGGATTCAATAGCAATTGGTGTTTCCACTAAAGATAAACTGATACATGGGAAAACAATAATTTCAACTATTCCTATTCAACAATTGTTTACCGTATTAGATGAAACTTTATGCGAAAAAAAAATCGTTGAAAAATGTAAATCTCTAAGACCAACTGCTGGTGTTTCAATAGACTTTTGTTTATCAAAACCAATTAGTGATTTAAATGGAATAATCTTCTTTGATAACCCTTTAGCATTTGGTTTT
>JAUWHC010000099.1 GCA_030606095.1 Promethearchaeota archaeon
ATTCTATAACCAAAATAAATCAGCATTTAGATAGTAATTCCATATATCGCGGTAGACCTGTTAAAAAAATGTTAGAAACTAGCGCTATTATTAATAAAGAAGTAATTGAAAAAAGTTTTTTTGAAAAAGATCCATCTATCACACAAAACGAAGAATTTTTAACAGCACAAGGAAAAGATTTCTCTCTTCCCTTTCATTTTTATATTATAACCGGCATAATTATAATTGGATGTTCTTTTTCTTTGCCAGGATTTATTTTTTACTTGTTTTTGTTTGGATTTTTAGTGCCGAATCTGTTTTCTCAACCTTTTACAATCGAGATTCTTTTAAATCCATATAAATATAGCCTATTCCTTTTAACTCCATTAATAATAATATCTTGCTATTTATTGCATTTATTTTTCGTGGCATTATTTACAAGATGGTTCTATAAATTAGCAGATAAAAGAGGCCCTTCTCAAGGCGTTTTCGATAGAAATTTAGATACATCATCAACTACTCTTGATTATTATCATTTTAGGTCATTTCTCATGAAATATCCTGTTTTTGCCTTCTCACGCTCTCCATTCCCGTGGTTAGTTAATTGGGAGTTGAACTTTATAAAATCCAACAAAATTGGAAAGGGCACGGTGCTAGAAGAGACTTTTCTCCACAGCCACATAAACTTTGGTGATAATTGTTATTTAGGAACTTCATCACATATTACAAACCATTTAGTTAATGGGGTGTATGGAGAGGAGAATCTAATATTTATGGGAGTAGAAATAGGTAATAAGTCTATACTTAATCCCATAACGGGAGGATTGCCAGGTACTGAGGTTGGAGAGGGTTCCACACTTTTACCGGGCTGTACTACGATTAAATATGATAGATTAGACGGTAATGGCATATACAATGGGTTTCCCGCTAAACGGATGAAAAAAGAAGATATTATCGATTATCTCGGAGGCGATTATTCTGAAGAATAAAGAACATAATTTATCCGAAAAAGGACATGAGTCAATTGCGATGGCGTCACATCCTATAACAACAAATTCTTTTCATTGGTACCCTATTGCGTCCTTAATTTTTATAACTTTACATATTTTATCTTTTCTTATGCCATCAGTCATGATTTTAACATTCTTTCCAATTGCTATGGATTCGAGCTTTTTACATTGGAGGCTTTTTATAATTTTTATTGATGTTTTAGCTTGGTGGGGTGCGTATTTGCTAATTAGTCTCTTATTAGGAAAGCTATTTTTGATTACATTGAAGTTATTACACAAACCACGTGAAGGTTTATTCAAAATTGATAAAAGCAATAAGGACTATTATTTCTTTTGTTTACGCGTTGTTGTCAAAAAGTTTGTATTTTGGATTTGGAATAATTTCTGCTTCCCTTGGGTTACAAATCTTGCTTTTAAATTATTGGGCGTTCGTGTCGATTTTAAAAGTACTCTTTTCGATGGGTGGATAGATACAGAATTTATTGAATTAGGGGACATCATGATGGTTGGTCAAGGTGCGGTTATTATGTCTAGTATGATCGTTAGAATTGATAATAACGATCATCTTTTAATCAAAAAGGTTATTATTGGCGACCATGTTGTTTTAGGAGGGCATTCAATTGTAGCACCGGGAACTATTATAGGAAAAAGTACAACTTTGGGTGTCTGGGCAGTAACACATGTAGGACAAATATTAGAACCTAACTACATATATATCGGTCAACCTGCGAGAAAGTATCAGCCAACCCAAAAAGCATTTGAGGAAAGCAAAAAAGTTTTTTTTAGAAGGATAGTCGACACAAATGAAAAAATTCCATTTAATATATATAAAGGGGATATAGAAAAAACTTAAGGATAACTAAATCAAAATAAAATTTAATTTTTGAGAGACATTAACATCTTTTTTTTTAAGATTACGAGAGATATTACGCTAATTATCAAAACGATTAAATAATAGTTTCCGAAAGGAACCTTAATAATGATTTCCTCTGTATTTAGTTCCCAACGATAAATTGTGGTGCCGTTCGTTATTCTTTCTATTATCTTAGAAATTCCAGAAGAACCTATAGTTAATTCAATAGTAGTGCTGTTTCCGTAGTCTAGAATAATCTTTTCCCCCGAAATTGAATAGCTAAAAAAGCTGGCTGTTTTTATTGCCTCTCCAATTAGGGAACGATTAACGGGAGTTGGAAACAAGAATAAATTTCCACGTTGAAGCCCTTCTGCTGACCAATTTAGAAAGTTTAAAGTCTTATTATAAGCCATATAAAACGAGTTAATATATTCCGGTACCCAAGAAATTTTATGATAATATTCAAGCGTATAGTTTAGGAATAGATAATTTTTATCGTTATTAGTCTCATTATATATATTTGTAACTGTAAATCGTATATAATCAACTTCCATATACCACGATTCGGTGGCATTTATTTTTTCCCAGACGAATTCGTCGTTTATTTCGGCAGGAAACACAGATTCGCCTAATACTGTGTTGCTAAACGAGTTTATTGGAAAATTAATGAAAATAATTAAAAAACACAAGGCGCTCAACCAATAGTTTCTATTATTTTTCACTTTAATCATTGGTTTTTTGTATTGTTTTAATAGTGTTTATGTTAGTTATTTTTTGGATCTATAATTCTTAATATTTTTTTTTGGTATTTAAGTTTAGACAAAAATTATTTTATTTTTTTAAATATTTAGATATTTATTAAAACTTTATTTTTTTAAAGCCTTATTCTCTAAATCCTTAGAATAGGATTCCCATTTATCTTGTTCATTTGGTTCCTTCTTAGTAATAATAAAATGACAAGTATTTGCTCCAGCGGGGATCGTCGATTTGAATTCTATTTGATAATCAAACTTTAAAATACCGGAATCTCTAAATGCATTCATTATCCCTTGGACTAAATATCTTTGAACCCTGCAATCGAAAGCTTTATAAACATCCTGCAACGGACACCAAATTATATCAAAAGAGCACTGATCCTCCTTATCTATATGTGGATCCTCAATGGAAGTCCACGCTTGTGTGTTAATGATGGTCGCTAAAAAACTCATTAGTTCAATATCAGATATTTCAGTTGGTAGTTGAATATTTTCTAAAATTTGATTGCCCATGTTATAACCTGTTTTGATTAAAGCGTCAATTACTACTTTTTGACCTTCCCTCCCTAATTTTTTTTCGCTTTCTTTTAAAATATTAATAACAGCCATAGACATAAATAATCCAAATTGCAAAAGAGAAGTTGCATCAAAATCGTTTCGGTTTAAAACATCGATTCTGAACCGATCTAATGCTTCTTTAAATGGTTCACCAAGCTTAGTTTTTTTCCAAGTTGCTTCTTTACGGTTAGCTCCTTTTAAAATTCCTCTTTTATTCACTAACAAAACACCTAAAAGTATAGTTTTCTTATTTTAAATTACGAGTAAAACACTAAATATTTATAATTATAGATAACTTAAATATTCAAATTATTTCTAAAAAAAGTAATTATTATGATGAAATTAGTACTTTTACGCCACGGAGAAAGCATCTGGAACAAAGAGAATAGGTTTACTGGTTGGACAGATGTTGATCTTTCAAAAAAAGGTATTGAGGAAGCTAGGAAAGCGGGACAATTATTTAAAGACGAGGGATTTACATTTGATGTTGCTTTTACATCTGTACTGAAACGCGGTATAAGAACTCTGTGGATCGTATTAGATGTAATGGATTTAATGTGGATACCCGTTTACAGATCATGGAGATTAAATGAACGGCATTATGGAGCTTTACAAGGCTTTTATAAGGCAAAAATGGCGAAAGAAATTGGGGAAGAACAAGTCCTTATTTGGAGAAGAAGCTATGATGTTCCTCCACCAGCTCTTAAGTTATCAGATCCAAGGTATCCTGGAACCGACCCAATATATAAAGATTTAAATTCTGACGATATTCCTTTAACAGAATGTTTAAAAGATACTGTAGAGCGATTTTTACCTTATTGGCACGAGACTATTACCCCCACAATTAAGAAAGGAAAGAGTGTTTTGATATCGGCACACGGGAATAGCTTACGAGCACTAGTTAAGTATTTGGATGATGTCTCTGAAGATGAAATAATAAAATTAAACATTCCAACAGGAATCCCGCTAATTTACGAGCTAAACGACGACTTAAAACCTATAAAGCATTATTACTTAGGAGATGCAGAAGAAGTAAAAGAAGCGATGGAAGCCGTAGCAAATCAAGGCAAAGCCTTATAAACAAAGTCTATTACTTTTTTTTTCGGACATACGAAAGATGTATATCTCGTGTTCAATAATCCATGAAATTAACACGAAAAAGAGAGTCCATTCAGAAATGTAAGATTCTATAGAGCAGAGGTCAGAGTCATAATAATTTATAGAACTATAGACGATAAACACAAAAAAAAAGAAACAAACAATAAATCCAGATAAAGCTTGATATTTAGAAATCCCAGGAGTGGTTAGTTCAGAGATTGCAAAAAATAAACAATAAATGATTCCTCCAATAAAGAAAAAACTTGCCGAAAAATTGTGTAAGTCTAAGTAAATGTTTATGGGAAAGGTTCCCACAAAGAAAGTCCCAATTGAGGAAATTAAACCAGAAACAAACGCAATTACAATGAAATATTTGTTTCCCTTATTATTAATCAAATATGTGCTTAAATGTAGAAAGAAAAATATCATTACAGCACTAGTTAACATCATTCCTATGCTAAATACTAAACCAACCCCATTAGGTCCTGCCCCTACATCGCTTAGGTAATGCGTAACAAAGCTGAAAGAGGCGTCATTTATAACGTATAAGACGATAGAAATTAAAATGGATAACACTGGAACTAATATCGCGCTTATAATTAGCGGTTGCCTATTGAGCTTGTTGAATAAGATTTCACTTTTTTCTAAAATGACTTTTCACTCGTATGTTATTCAAAGTTTATATGTTAATTAATAATAAAACTCATAATTAAGTCTTTTTATTAGTTTTAAGCATTGTTTTTCCATAAAAATGTCAGAAGAATTTAATAGAATACAAGTATATTTTTAAATCAAAGAAAAATCGCTTTTTATTAAATTAACTCAAATGGAGCGTTATCATGGAAAAAAAATTATTAATTGACAATCCGGCAGTTTCAAACATCGTTTTTTATCCTCGGAAAATAGCAATACCTAACGATTTAAGCCCAAATATAGATATTCTCCGGTTAAATATTGGGAATGGTGTAGAAATTGGAGGATTTTTCTATAAAAGCGATGTTAAAAATCCAACAATTTTACTATTTCACGGAAACGGCGAAATTGCTTTAGATTATCAATATATAGCTCCAATATTTTTTGAGATTAATGTTAATCTAGCGGTCGTTGATTTTCGTGGATACGGTTTTAGTTCTGGCGAACCTTATTACACTAGTTTAATATCTGATGCTATGCCGATTTACACCGCATTTAGAGAATGGATGAGCCAAAATAGATTGTTAAACTCTCTCTTTATTCTAGGAAGATCTCTTGGAAGCGTGTGTGCGGCAGAAATTGGCTCACACAATCCTGTTGACTTACGCGGAATAATATTTGAAAGTGGATTCGCCAGCATTTACAACATGATGACAAATTTATTTCGAATTAGTAGCCCACATTTGACTTCGGAATCGTTAGAAGAATATTCAAACGATATTAGGGTAAGAAAATTCGAAAAATCTACATTAATCATCCACGGAACAATAGATTGGATAATCCCTCATACGGAAGCAGAATTGTTATATAAAAACCTTCCAGATAATTTAGATAAAAAATTAATATCAATAGAGGGTGCTGGGCATAATACGATTCTTTCATTTAAAGAAGAATACTTTAAACCGATTTCAGAGTTCATTTTAAAATACAAATAAATTTTAGAAAGCTTTTTTATTGGAACTATTAAACAATTGAAATTATAAATTACAAAATTGATTAGAAAAAAACTAAAATAAAGCTAAAATTTAAAATGAACACTAACGAATATTAAGAATAACAAAAATAATTTATCAATAAAATAGATGAATTTACAATTATGTCAAATGAAATAATTGAAGTAAAACATAGCAAATTAAACATGGCTTCATACGGTTTCGGAAAATATCTTGTTGAATTTCTTAACATGGCATTTGGCGCATGGGCTTATTTCTTTTATGAAAGTGAGATAGGTTTAGAATCTTGGATTGTCGGCTTAGGATTTATAATATTCGCCCTATGGAATATGTTTAATGATCCGTTATTAGGGCATTTAACTAATCGTCCGTTCAAATTCACAAAAAAGCTGGGAAGGCGGTTTCCATGGGTAATTATGGGGGGAATTCCATACATAGCATGCTATATCCTTATTTTTATGCCACCTGAGGTAAATCCCGTGACAGATGCTTGGATTCTCTTTGCTTGGTTTGTTTTTACCACTTGCCTATTTGATACATTTGGCTCGCTATATTGGGTCAATTTTTCAGCAATTTATCCTGAAAAATTTCGCTCACTTGAAGAACGTAGAACAGCTACTGGATTACAAACAGTTGTAGGAATTCTAGGTATCGCATGTGGTTCTATTATTCCACCTATACTTATTGATTTTGGTTTTCCACAAACATATATTATTCAAGGGGGAGCGGTCATCATATTTTGTTTTATTGGATTGGGTCTTTCAATCCCTGGTTGCCGTGAAGACCAAGTAACAATAGATCGTTATCTCGATAAATACGAAGAACAACCAACAAGAGATTCATTTTTCAAATCGTTGAAAATTGCCTTTAAGCAGAAAAACTTTATCGTATTTCTCATTTCTTATACGCTCTACCAATCTTTAACGATCATAATAACAGGTTCACTTGCCTTTGTTGTACGATTTGTTTTATTAGAAGAAGCGAGTGCCGTACTATTTCCTTCTGTAGGATTTCTTCTGGGGAGTTTATTTTTTATTCCTCTATGGATAAAACTGGCTCATAAATCTAACGACAATAGAAAAATCCTATTAATTGCAGGCGTTGCATTAACTTGTTGTACTTTCCCCCTAATATTTGTCGATAATTTAATTACTAGTTTTCTAGTATTATTTATTTGGGGTTTAGCTTTTGGAGGTTTTTGGACGATGATATGGCCTGTATTTGCAGATGTAATAGATGAATCTATTGCGATAACTGGCACGCGTAGTGAAGGAGTTTACACGGGGATTCAAGCGTTTTTTGGTCGTTTAGCATTTTTAAATCAAGCCTTAGTTTTTTCAATAGTACATATAGCGACTGGATTCCAAGAGGGTGCTGCTACGCAAGACGCGTTGGCAACATGGGGTATTCAAATGCATTTTAGCTTAATTCCAATGCTATTTATTGGTATAGCAATGTTAATTTTTTGGAAATGGTATGATCTAACTCCTGAAAAAGTTAAAATTAATCGAGAAAAAATACAAGAACACGGTCTATAGAATTTTAAATCTAAGTTTTCTTTTTTTTTTTAACCTGTTAAAAAAGGTTTTAGAACGATTTTAAGTGTTTTATTAATATCTAATTCTAAAATTTAACATTTCTTTATGAATTATTTTGTATAAATTGTAATAAGAATGAGGATAATGATGCAATAAGTTTAATTGCTTAGAAATAAAGATGTTTCTCTAAAAGTTAAGAAAAATATAATGGAAATAAAAAAAACTTACATTTATTTTTTCTTTAACATTAAAAGTCCATTTTCAAAGAACCAGAATAAATCTGCAAAAAGAAATAACCATTCAGCAAAACTCTGAAACTCAGGTGCAAAACTGGGGTTAATTTTATTCATTATTAATAATATTAAATATAATATGAAGAAGAATGCTACGACCAAATTGAATATTGCTTGGAACTTTGAGAATTCTTGAATCTTCCATTCTAATATAACATAATAAAATAAGTATAAAATTCCTGCAAAAAAGAATAGATATTCTGAATACAAATGCATGTCTGGTGATTCTTCTGAATTAAATATTGAAAGACCCAAAATTCCTAATGCTGAAAGAAAACTTAAAATAAATGCTATCCACGCTCCCTTAGATTTTACCCCTTTTTCTTGTAAATAACGTGTAAATCCTATCAAGAAGAAA
>JAUWHC010000268.1 GCA_030606095.1 Promethearchaeota archaeon
ACTTTATTTGACGCGCTCCAAAATATTACAGGAGCGGAGCAATCAGCGATGATAAGATATCATATTATGCTTACTGGTAAACCGTTAAAAAGAGATTATTCAAAAGAAAAATTTTTCTCTGAATGGTAGATAATTCTTAAACAAATTCTACCCAAATAGGCGAACTCCATCCTCGCTCCCCATCAAATTGGGTAGCTCGAATGTAATAATAAGCTTTATCACCTTTCTTTAGATCTTTATCTTCAAATGCAAACTTGATTCGATCGTAAGTAGGAATTCGAATTGCAATGACGGTTCCATTCTTTATTAGCTCCACGCTTTCAAGCTTTTTAGTCCCACACACGGTAAGTATTATTACTGGAGGGGTTGAAACATTTACTTCTTGTCCCATCAAAGCGGAATTTATCTTAATCTTTAACCACATTCTTTCACCCGTAGTAGCGTAGCAATTCCGTTGGTTTATATTTTTAATCAAGTTTTTAGAATCTAATTGATCAGAAAAAACCGCAGCGATTCCTGGTCGATATCTTAATATTGGTACTATACTTTTCATCTTATATTGTCTTATTGGGCATCCTGGATGTGAATAGTGATCGTCCCCGCCACCTATGAATCCTAATTTAAAACCGTTATTTAAAGCCCATATTACGCTCCCTTTTTTCTTGTTGTTAACTAATGGTCTATAATTACCTTTCATTGATTCGCTTGAACCATGTGAAGAGTAGATCTCAACAACCTTTTCCATTTCGTTATCAACTTCGGTCCATGAAGTACCCATCATAAAGCTAATAGGAGTATGAGAAATGATAGCACAATGTACTCCTTTAAGCGCGTCGTATAACTGGTGCTGAAAACATCCCTCTTTAGATATATAATCAACTAAGGGCGCATCTTTAGCCGACTCTAATGGAAATAACATTACTTTATCGGCTATTGCTTCATAAGGGCTTTTTAATTTGGTAGCTAAAGTTACGTAGAAATTGCGCCCTGACCATTCGTATCCTGGAATTGCTGAAAACTTTTTATCAGTCCATTCAACACACAAATCTATTAGAGATTTCCAAATAGCTTTGTTATATGGATATAAGATGTCTTTTCGACCTTCCATAAAAGTATTACTTCTTTGGTTTAGATGATCTCCTAAAGCAGCAAAATCGTGAAGTACTACATTTTTTGCATAATGAAATGCGTCCGCGCCCGTTCCCATACCATCAGAAAATTCTCTAGTATGTATATGAGTATCCCCCCAGTAAACTTGACCCGTGATATCCTCGTCCCAAACAATTGGATTTGAAGTTCCAGTAAGTTCTCTATTACTGACATATAACTTTCCAATATTTGATAATATTTCAGGAAATACAGGATACAATGCGAACACCGTATTATATCTTAGTAATCTACTGATTCTTGAATTTGGTTGGATACCTTTCTTAAATTTCAATGCGTGTTCAATATATACATATCCATTTCTTATAATTGCTTTTTTTGGAAAATCTAGACAACTATCGCCTTGAATTTCAACTTCTCCATTGAAGTTATAATCTCGGTTTCCATATTTATCTAAAGCAACGATTTCAACATCCATTGGATTTCCACGGTAAATTGTAGGGATTTTTATAAGAAAAAAAGAAGCCTTTTCTGAGATCATAGAAATTTTCTTTATCCCTATTCTATTGAACACTTTTTCTTTAGGAAGTTTAACATCTAAAGCGAAGTAAACTTCATCAATGTAAGCAACATCTCCAGCCGTATTTATCTTCTTCAATTTATTATAATTAAACTCAATTGTATCTCCAATGCTCATTGGGTCGTTCAATATATAGACTAACATTAATAGGGAGTTAGTTGCTTTCATCTTCCCTTTCACAGAGGATTCGATAGTGCAAATTTCATTCTTTAAATCAATTGGTTCCCACCCATAAGGGATTACGAATCTAAAGAGAGTACGGCGAGGATATTCTTTTTTTGCTTTAAATATTATTTTAATTGGTGTTTTGCTGCTAACAACTATTTTTTCATCTATATCAAATGTAATATCATTTATATTATCTAATCTCACTATATAATCGAGATACTCCAGATTATCTTTAGTTTGATCCATTTTAATCAATTCTTACGAAAATTAAGAAAATTGAGTTTAAAATTTATCAAATTTTACACCCTAAATTTTTCCGACCTTACTGCTCTCATAGTTTTCTTTCTTCATTGCATGTAGTTTCACTATTTCAGAATTTAGTTTTTCTAAAGCTTCGCCGTGATAAGGAAATAGATATATAAAGATTAAACTAAACGCGTGCATAAGGGCGGGCATTACAAATAAAAGGATCTTTATTCCGAGGAGTGCAGTTGCGTCTTGAGTCATCGAACCAGTCACAAAACCGAACATAGTTAAAATGGTTGTAGCAATTATTGGGCCTAAACTATCTGCTGGTTTAAACAAGAGAGAACTCGTTCCTTGAAATATACTTTCCCGTCGACTTCCATATTTGATTTCGTCTTCGTCAATTGCCATAGTTAAAAGTACAAAATCAAAGACTCCAAATCCAGATAAAATTGATACGAGAGTAACGCAAATCCATACTATTGTTGTCGATCCTACTGCGGAGACTATTACAAAACTAATTAAATTTGCTATAATCAAACCTGACTTAAGGATAAGAATAGTTTTTCGAATCCCCCATTTCTTTTCTAATTTCATATAAATTATATTGGAAAAAAAGCCTATACCAAATGTAATTAACATAAATAATATAGGTGTTAGAAATCCAGGTCCTAAGATGAAAACAAAGGCAAAAAGAAATGTAAATCCCATAGCCCTTGCACCAGTATTGAAAAAAATGTAACCAGTGCGCGTCAAAAACGCTTTAGATTTAATAATCGTTTTCATGGCTTGGAAAAAGGTATAATCTTCTTCAACTCTTAATTCTGGTCTTTCCTTTAAAAAACGAGTAACTATTATATATAATATAATCGAAATAATAGCAAGTGTGCCATTAAACATTTGAAAAGTTTCTAAGCTCGCATCAAATATAGATTGTGCGAATACAACTGGAATTCCACCAATAAATGTTGCAATGTTGGCATAAAAGGATAATTTATAGCGAACTTTGATGTTATCAGACATTTCTGACATTAACGACATATATAATCCAATTACTAAAGAAAGAAAGGTATCAAAAATACATATACTTAATATGAATTGAAGGAATATTATAATTTGGTTGCTATAACTCCAAGGGAACCACATTAAGAAGTAAAATATTGCCCATAATGGACCGAACCATTTTATATAAATTAATCTTCGACTACCCCATTTATCAATATTAGTTTTATCACTTATATGTCCTGTGAGTGGGTCGTTTAGGGCATTAATCGTAGCATAAATTATCATCCCAATGATAAATAATGGTTCAATTAAACCTAAATAATTCCAAAAGAAATTAACATACATTAACATGAAAACTCCCGCAAGGAAAGTATTAGGAATATATCCTATTGAATATATAAACACATCTTTTCTAGGCAATTTTCCAACAAAATCATTATTTGTTTTTGATTTTTCCAAATTATATCACTTATCTAATTTTAACTTCAAATTATTTTTTAATAATATTTCAACTACTCATTATATAAGTATTCTTTTTTTGATGTGTTTTTATCAATATTATTCTAAAATCAAAACATATGCGCTTTTCCTAATATAAAGATCTTCTTTTTGGTTCTTTTAATATACTAAAAAATCCAAATATCTTTTTGATTAAGTGTGGTTCGTATTCGTCTTTCTGGGCATAGCAAACTCCGAGCATATCTAACCGTTTAAGAATAATTTCAAGGCATTTTTTAAAATTCTTGAAGTTTTTCTGTTCTAATAATGTCCAACCAGTTTCTGCAAATGCTATTAGGCGAGGAAAGGTTTGCCAATCTAATTCATTTACATTTCTAACCCATTCTGTCCACATAGGAGCTTCTATTCCTAAGATATTGCTATGGAATTCCTTCTTTAATTTTTTAGGAATAGGTTTGTATCGATAGGCTTTACTTAGAGATGTAAAAGAATAGGAATAATCAAGGTAAGTGTAGCCAAATTTAGACATTACAATATTTCCTCCTCTTTTTAGGTGTTTCATAACTTCCTTTTTACCAAAAATCCAATATTGTCCAATAACATCTTCAGTTAACTTATCGCTTAGAATTTGATTCCATCCCATTACCCTACAATCACAAGAGGTTAGATATGTTATTATCCTATTTGTAAAATAAATTTGGAGCTCCTTTTCATCATTAAGGCTCTCTGATTTTATTCTCGTTTGACATTCAGGACATTCTTTCCATCCTTTTTTAGGAACTTCGTCACCTCCGATATGAATAATATTTGAGGGAAATAATTGAATTATCTCATCTAATACATTTTGTATGAATTCAAATACTACCTCTTTACCAACACAAAAAACATCCTTTTTAATTCCAAATTTATTTGGTACTTCAAAGGGACCTCCACTGCAACTTAATTCAGGATAAGCTGCTAATACTGCTTTTGCATGACCAGGCATATCTATCTCTGGAATTACTTTAATAAAAAGTTTAT
>JAUWHC010000120.1 GCA_030606095.1 Promethearchaeota archaeon
AAAATTTAGAAAAGATTAATATTGAACATTCGAATAAAATTTCGATTGGAATTCCTTGTTGCTCCTGTTTTAAAAAAGTTTTTGAACAACAACAGGTATAATTCTCTACTTTTTCAAAATTCCAGATGTTTTTATTATGTCAAAGTGATCAAACGCTATTTTTAAAGATGCCAATTTTGATATTGGAATAATTTCTAAAGATTGAGCATCGTCTTTTGCCAAGGGTTTTTCAGTTTTAGATAAGGGTTCACATAAGAAAGCTATTGTAACCGTGTGACCTCTGGGGTCTCTGCTTGGATCAGAAAATACACCTATAAGTTTAATTAATTTTACATTTATGTTTGTTTCTTCATAAGCTTCTCTAATGCACGCATTTTCTATAGTCTCACCTATGTCAACAAACCCTCCTGGTAAAGCCAATTCACCTTTAAAGGGTGGGTTTTTTCTACGAATTAGAACAATTGAATTTTGCTGAAATAATATAACAGCGTCAACTGTTAGTAATGGAGTTAAGGGTTTTGGCACGATTAATCATCCCACACGGAAGAGCTTAATAAATGTTCGATACGCGTTCGACGCGGTCTGACAAACTTTGTCCGACTTAATCTTCTTTCTAAAAGTAGAGATCTTTCGAGATTTGTAGAATTTACTATATGAACTTCTATATCGCCTTCATTCAATATAATATGGTTAAAGCTAGGACTATCATCAGCTCGGACTTTTTTAGAAGTGGAAGTACCACAATAAAGAAAAGTCGTTGGACCAATTACATAAGCGTGTGGAACATGCCTATGTCCCATTAATACTAAATCAAGCTCAAATAGTTGAGTAAATTCAAGAACTTCCCCTGCATCTCTCACAGTTGTAAATTTTTGCCCAGATAAAGGAACAGGGATTAAATGATGATGAAGTGCTAATACTCTATTCTCTAAATTTTTATCAAATTGTCTGCCACACCAATCCAACTGCTCATCTCCACATTCTCCATAAGCGATATCGTCTCTGGCACTGCAGATTCCAACGATTAAAGTGTCTTTATCATCAATGATTAATCTTGATCTTCTAGGACCAATAAGCCTTTCAAAAAAGATTATTCCACTATTCTTTGCATCATGATTTCCAGGTACTGCTAGGAATCTTGTGCATTCTCGAATTCTTTTTAGATAAGGTAATACTCCTTTAAATTGAGTAATTCTTCCTTTATGGATAATATCGCCAGTACAAATAACAGCATCAGGCGATTCATCTTCAATGTATTTAATTACATTTTCCATATATTCGGGTACAAACTCGGAACCATAGTGCAAATCGCTTATGTGTATGAGATTCACCATATTAACATAACAACTCTTACATTAGATTATTTTTTATATATGGTTCTTAATGCACATTAAATTTTAAATCATATTAAAGAAATTTTTGTACTAAATTTAGAATAAAACAAAAGTTCATACTTATGTACTTTTTTTACACATATACTTCTCTATTAAAAATATTGTTGACTTTTCGAATTTGAGATATCTCGTTAAGTATTTGTTTATCTCTACAATCAACACATATATTTTTAATTTTAAGCCATCTTATTTGCCCACATTCGGGGCATTTAAACTTTTTAAAAATTATTTTCATATTATTATATTTCACCTTTAAATTCTATTATATTTTAAGATTTTAACTGTATCTAGATTAATCAGGTCAAGAATGTAATCAATAGAATTCTCAAGCGGTGTTTGTGATAAATCGCTTTTAAGTCTTAAATTATCATCTTTTTCTTCTTTAAAATCTATTAAAATCTCTTCAAACATTTTATTATTATTTTTTTTCTTCTTCAACTTAAATAAAATAAGGATATATTCAATTATAAGTGATTTCGACGTAGTATATATATTCTATATAGATAATAGATATAAGTTTAAATCAGAAAAAAGCAGATTTTGTAAAATTTGATGTTTGTCTATATATTCAACCGTTAAAAAGTACAGTTTTATTCTGTATCCAATTTAGTTTATATTTAATTTCTCTTTTATGCGTTTAATCAGATCTTCTACGCTTACATCTTTATTTTCGATAAATCCTTGACCATAATCTTTTTTGCCACCACCCTTACCACCGTAATTAGAAACGATTTCTTGAACAAATTTTCCCATCTCGAAATCTATCTCTTCTAAAAGATTTTTCCCTATCATTCCCATCAGAGTAATTCCTTTTTCGGTCTTATTGATAAAAAGAGTAACCAATTTCTCGGATTTCTGTAGAATTTTCACGCTTAAATTTTTAAGATCGGTTTGGGAAAGATTTTCAAAGGATTTAAGAATCATTTTAGAATTATCAAATGAGAACGCTGAATTTATAAGTTCTTCCACGTAACTTTCTTTTAATAAGTTTTCTACATCCTGCAATTTGGTTTTAGCTTCTTTCCATTCGTTAAATAACTTATTTACTTTTAGCGGAATATCTTCTTTCTTTGTGTTAAGGATTTGAGATAATTCCGTCAAGATGTCGCCTTCAAAGGTGTTGTTTGAATCTAAAGACATATCAGTTTTTTTAAATTTTCCCGTTTGTAAGGCTTTATTCATGTTTTTCCATTTGTTTAATAATTCAGCTACTCTCCCAACGATCTTAGTCCGTGAAATTTTAAATAGCGTTTCTAATTGGTTTAAAATTAGAGTCTCTTCTTGCTCAAGTTTTTTCGTCGCATTTCCTGCCGTAAAGGTCAATCTCACTATGCCATCTTGAATCTTTTGGGATTTAGTTATTTTAATTCTTCCAGTTTCTGACGTATTATTCAAATGCGTTCCACCACAAGCTTCTACTTCTACTCCGGGAATCTCTACGAGCCTAATATTCTTACCCGGCACCGCACCCCCTTGGTAGATCGTCATTCCATATTTTTGTTCCGCATCTGAGCGAGGCATAAAAGAAAGTTTAAGATCGATTCCTTGGTTTACTATTTTATTTGCTTCTTTTTCTATTTCCTTTAACTTGTCATAGGGAACTTTAGCAAAGTGAGTTATATCTAAATGAGATCTTTTAAGCGTTTTTTTCGCCCCTGCTTGATTAATATGGTCTCCTAATATATGGCGGGCCGCGGCATTAACGATATGAGTTGCCGTATGGTGTTGCGAGAGTTGTGTCCTCCATTCTTTATCTACATCGATCTTGACGGTATCTCCTTCTTTAAAACTAGGTTTTTCAGATAAAACATGAACGATATAACTACCTTGCTTAAACACATTATCAAATTTTTGATCGTTAATGGTTCCAATATCATGTAACTGACCTCCTGAGGTAGGATAAGCCACAGATCGATCAAGAATTACCATGCTACCAATAATTTTTAGGACTTTTGCGTCGTTTGAAGTATTATTATAATCGTAATAGTAAAGAGACTCGGTCTCTGGAACACCATTTAAATCTAACTCAATTTCTTTTTCTGTTGCGTGAATTTGCTCTACTTTTTCGTGCCTTTCTACTACTAAACTATAAAAATTGTCAGGGATTTTTATGGTTCTACCGAACTTTTTCGCGGTTTCTTTAACCATTTCAGGATTAATGCCTCTGGAATCGTATATTTCAATTAAAGTCGCGGTTGAGATATCGCCTTTAGAAAGTAATTTTTCTAAAATTTTGCTGGCTTTTCTTTTTGTTTTATAATACTTGTCTTTTTCTACGTTTAAAATTTCTCTAATTTCATCCAAATGCTCAGAAACTTCCGGAAACAATTCTTTTAATTCTTCCGCGTGCCATCTACAAACATCAGCGATATTTATATCCCAATTAAACTTATCGATAAAGCTTATAGCCCTTCTAAAAATTACTCTAAGATTATACCCCCCTCCTACGTTAGAAGGGAGTTTTCCATCGTTTATAGCAAATAATAAGCTTCTAGCGTGATCGGCAATTGAATAGATAGCAGTCATGGGCATGATCCTCTCTCTCAATTCCTTTACTGAGATTTCTAAATCCTTAGCTACTCTCTCCCATGCCGCATCCATATCTTCTACTTCGTCGACATTTAAGTATGCGGAGTATTTTGAAAATTTATCATATAAATCAAAATCTAAATTTATTTTAGTTATTTCCCTTAACTTTGATAAAACATATGGAAATATAGCTTCATACATGTTTGGAGTACCTTGTGAGAACCACGCCACGCGTTCTTGACCAAGCCCCATATCTAAAACTTTTAGACTTAATTCTCGAGGTCCATCTGGAGATTGTTCGAACATTGTATAGACTTGATTGAATAATTCTACGCCCCTACTAAAAAACTCAAGACTACAACCAAAAGAACCTCCACCAGCCCAAGAATCTTCGTGAATCGTTATTTCTTCTTTTGCGAGCCCCACACCTATGGTAATAAAGTCGTGTATATCCATAAAAAGCTGTCCTTGATTCCATTCTTGAGGTGTGCCGAAAAAATGCTGTCCTATCATCACAAAGCCTGTGTTGTGCGAACCAGTGATTCCTACATTCTCAATATCATTAAATCGTAAGCAGAATTGAGGTATAATTAGTTTTTTCGCTGGAGGCTCAACTTCACCTGAGATTACGTAAGGTTGGAACGCTGAGATTGATGCTATTGTAAATTCAGAAGTAGGGTTCCATCTCGCAACACATGGGTATCTTTTTATTGGTTTATAACCTCTTGGTTCTAAAATCTCTACAATTTTATTCCATACTCCAATATAGGATAATTTATGTGTTAATGGCTTTCCAGCAACTTTAAACCCGCCAGAACAAGCAGGATCGCCGCATACCTTTTTGTCCTTAATTGTTGTCCAGAAATAAGCACTACAACATTCACAATGTTTTCTAATGTAGCCTAGGTTCCTAAGTTCTTGGGTTGGAAAAAATTCATCGGGTTTCTTAGATGCGATCGTTTTAAATATCTTCTTTAGTTCTTTATCATTACGAGCACTTTTCAGCTGTTTCTTCTCTTTATCGGATAACAATTTTAATCAAAGGTTAGTTGTTGATGAAGATCTGATATTATTAATTAATACAATTAATGTTTTCCTAAAATCTTTTGCTCTAAATAAACAACATCAAATTTAAAAGGTGGGTATTAGAATTTTTAAGGTTAATTTAAAATCAGAATTGAGATTTTTTTTGACGAAATTGTTAAAGTTTTTATAGAGAAATCTCATATTATTTCTTAACATTTTTTATCCAAAGTTAAAAAGTATATAGAAGGTGAAAACAATATGGTTAAAATTATGGTGGTTGCAAAATTCCCTCCTCATAAGTTAAATGAATTAATTAAAAATTATATGTCAACTGACAAACCGGCTTACCCTGACTTCCTGAAAAAAGTAGAAAATTGGGCAGCACAAATAACTGATGAAAAACATACAACTTATGCAGTATATGAATGTCCAGATGATAAAGTTATAGAAAGTATGGTCGCTCTTTCTAAAAGATTTAACTTATATGCTTCAGTAGAAGGATACACATTTAAAATAGAGCTACTTACGGAAATGGATGCAGCTATTAAATATATGTTAGGGAAATAGGTCTTTAATAAAATTATATATTTCTTTTTTTTATTATGGCTCCAACCTAAAGGTCTAAATATTGAAGGCGTGAATACCCTTTTTTAATAAAATCATAATCTAGTAACTCGATTTTTTCTGGAATAATCTTCAAGAGGAGCTTTCTACTTCCCCGCACTATCTTTTGAGCTTTTTCAAAATCATCGTCCCCTTCTCTCAAAAAAATCAATCTCTCTTTACCGGAAGCAGTAATTTGCATCCCTTGGATTTTACCGGTATCCATAGGCGTATAGATTCCAATGCTCACAATTGGATTTTCCTCGATATTTTTTACCTTCCTTCCCGGAGCAGGTCCCACATATATATTAAAGTCGTCAGATTTCTTATCCATATAAAAATCCATTGGAGTCGCGCGAGGTATATTATCCGAACAAGTGCATAAAACAATTATTTTTCTTTTTTCTAAAAAATCCTGTATTTCCTTTTTTAGCTCTTCATCAGGCATTATTTTTCCAATAATAGATTCACCTTTTTCAATTGTTATTTATTAGAAGAAAATCATAAAGAAAAGCTTAATGACGAATAAAATTAGAATTTTATAACCTAATTTATAGGAAATATATTTAGAGTTGGTTGAAGTTAGAGTGTGGAAATTCTGTACCATCGATTGCCGCTTGAACGTAAGGAGAGATTGGTCCTCGTCCTAAAGCCATAATCCTAATTTTCGAGCCTAATATTGGATTTATGGAAGTCCCAAATTTGAGAGAAGCGTCTTCAGGAATTTCGCTCGAGACTGTCGAGATAATTTTATCTATTTGGGATAAAGATAGTTGGTGATCTCCCGAAACTGAAACTATACAATTATCGACTTTTTTAGTATCTGGTTCTAAAAGTGGGTTGTGAAGCGCTAATCTTGCTTTTTTTATTAAGTCGGCTTCGTCTCCTAAGGATTCTGTGATGCCTATTAAACCAGAAGGGTATTGTCCTTTCTTTTGAATTACTTTTCTCACATCAGCGTAATCAATGTTAATCAAACCACAATTGTTAATTAAATTAATGATTTCGTTAATGCTTCTAATTAAAACCTCATCCATTATCTTAAAGCCCGTTAAAATGGGGAGCTTTTGATTGAAGCGTAGAAGATTATCATTTGGGACAGGGATTAATGTATCAGAATATTTTAGAAGTTCTTCTAAACCTTTTTTTGCTCTTAGGCTTCGTTCAGTTCCTTCAGATGAAAAAGGCACCGAGCAAAACGATACTACCGTAGCGTTGTTTTTTTTTGCTTCCCTCGCAACTATAGGTGCTGCACCTGTACCCGTACCTCCTCCCAATCCAAATGTTAAAAAAACTACATCTGCGTTTAAAACCTGCGAAAGTCGACTGACATCTTCTTCTGCAGCAGTAGTTCCAATACTAGGATCGTTGCCTGAACCTAATCCGTTGCATGTTTCCTTTCCTATTAGTAGTTTCTGATTAGAATTTGAATAATATAAATCGTGGGCATCTGTGTTAATATTTAAAGTTTCAATAAAATCAGAACCCATATCTTGCATTCTTGACACTGTATTGTTTCCTGCGCCCCCAATTCCAACTACAATAGATTTTATCTTTAAAACTTTAAGTAAATCCGAAAGATATTTATCGTTATCTAAATTGGCGGAGCTGTTAGAATTTACGTTTTGACGGGCAATTTCGTTAAATCTAGACCTTACTGATACTCTTGATCTCGCGATATCGCTTAAATCTAATTCATCATTATTCATAATTATCAACCATAATTAGGAGCAATTTGTTACATAATATTGGTATTATATCCAAATAATATAAGAAAGTA
>JAUWHC010000391.1 GCA_030606095.1 Promethearchaeota archaeon
TTGTCCATGTTAACGATGTTTGTCAAGCATTAGTCCTTGCTATGGAAAATGAAGCGGCTAATGGAGAAATATTTAATGTTGGAACCGGACAGCCTATAACTATAAAAGAAGTAGCAGAAACCATTTCAGAAAAAATTAATCTTGATTTAAAACCAGTATTCAACCAACAATATAGAATTGGCGATATTCGACATTGCGTTGCGGATATTTCAAAAATTAAAAATAAGTTAGGATATAAACCTAATATAAAATTTAAAGATGGCATTAATGACTTGATAAATTGGATAAAAAATCAACACTACAAAATAATAGACAAATCTCAAAATGCTTTAGATGAACTAAAAGAGAAAGGATTATTGAAATAATTAAAAAATAAATCAAATTACTATAATGTATTTTTATCTCTCAATTTATCTCTTACAATTTTCTCAGCTTTGCTGACCTTTTTAACACCGTCCCCCTTCCAAACCTCGAGTTTTCTGAGGTCACGGATTAGTCGGCGCAAACCAGAATATTCAATACTAGCAGCCTGATCAGTCCCCCACATAGCCCGATCTAAAGTAATATGTCTTTCAATAACTTTTGCACCTAACTCCGCAGCAATTAACGAAGCAGAAATTCCGAGTTCATGACCACTATATCCAATTATGTGGTCTGGATAGTTCTTTTTCAAAGTTTTGATGAAGTTTAAATTTAATTCATTATCTGGAGCAGGATAACTCGAATTGCAATGCATTAAAACTAAGTCATTGTTTTTTAACACATTTATGGCTTTATCGATTTCCTCTTCTGTACTCATGCCTAATGCTAACAAAATAGGTTTATCTAATTTACTAACTTTTTCGAGCAATTCTCTATCTGTTAATTTAGCAGAAGCGATTTTATAACATGGAACATTGAACTGTTCTAAGAAATCAACGCTTGGAAGATCCCAAGGAGAAGCGTACCATATCGTATTTTTAGCTCTGCAATACTCATCAATTTGTTTATATTCCCCTTCGCCAAATTCAATCTTCTTTTTGTATTCTAAATATGTTATATCGCCCCAGGGTGTTTCTCGAATCTCATTTTTTTTATTTTCGGGTACACAAATTTCTGGAGTCCTCTTTTGAAATTTAATAGCATCAATTTCGCACAAATTAGCCATATCAATTAGCTTTTTTGCGTTTTCTATAGAACCATTGTGATTGATTCCAATTTCTCCAACAAAAAATATTGGAGAATCTGCTGAGATAATTTTATTCTTAATTCTTATTTCTTTCATATGAACGCATTTTTTAATAATTAATTAAGGTACTTAATCTTGTTCTTTTAAGTTTAATTTGAATTAGGTAAATTTTCTAAGATTAAATTACATACATCTCTAACAAACCCTTCACCCCCCTTAAAAGGAGAGTTATATATCGAATTCTCTTTTACGACTCGTTGCGCGTTTATTGGACAACAAGAAAAACCTACAATTTTAAGAATGTTAAGATCTTGGATGTCATCGCCTAAAAAGCAAATGTTTTTATCTTCCAACTTATATTTTTCTTTTAATTCATTGTATATCTTAATTTTATCTTTGATACCGATGAAAATATCACTAATTTTTAGTTTTTCCATCCTTGATTTTACAATCTCGGAATTTTCTGAAGTAATTACCGCTAAATCAAACCCTTTTTCACGCAATAATTCGATCCCTTTGCCATCTATCCTTGAAAATCTTAGGGATTCGTTATTTTTATTATCTAAGTAAACTGAACCATCTGTAAATACCCCATCCACGTCAAAAATTATTAATTTTAAGTCCTTTATTATTTCTTTATAATAATCTAAATTTAATTCTCTATATTTTGTTTTTAATAAATATCCTACAAGTTCAAAATCAAATTGTTCGTCAATTTCAAAAGACATCCATCTGGGCATTAAATACGTAAGTATTTTGCCTCCCAATCTATTCTTCTCTTTTAATAAGATTTCTTTTTTAGTAATATAAATAGAACCATTCTCCACAAGTTCCCAGTCTTTATCTTGTCTGCGAGGTCTATTTTTGTAGTCATAATTTATGGAAGTCCCATTTTTAGCCCATAAAAATGAATTATTTTCAAAAACACTTAAGAGAGAATCTCCTTTTTGACTTATAATGAGTTCAATAGCTTCATCGATTTGTGTAGCTAACCTGAGTGGCGAAGTTGGTTGCAATAACACAATAAAATCAAAATCGTTATTCAAAAATTCGCTCGCGTGTAAAAGAACAGATTCTGTAGAAGCCTTATCAGTAGCGAATTCTTCTGGTCGATCAATCACTTTTGCGCCATAAGAAAGGGAGACTTCTTTAATGTCTTGGTCTTCTGTTGACACGTAAGTAAAATCAATTAATTTGGATTTTAAAGATTGCTCAATAGAATACGCAATAAGAGGTTTGCCATTTAGTAATTTTAGATTTTTTTTCGGAATACTTTTACTTCCTCCTCTAGCAGGAATAATTGAAATAATTTTATTTGTCATGCTTATATTCAGCTTGATATAGTTTTATTACGAATTTATCTATAAATTTCAAATATAACTCGTCTTATGAATTAATCATTCATCTTTATTAAAATTAAAAAAATCAAAAGATAAAATTATTATTAATTTAAAATTAAAATATTAATTAATTTTGCATTCTTATTATTTTTAGAAATTCTTGGATTTCTAAATGTTTTAGAAAAAATGGTTTTGAAATGGACAAAATACTGATTACAGGGTCAAACGGTTTTTTAGGTTCGCATCTTATAGATAAGTGTATTGATGAAAACTATATTTTATATGGTTTGGACAGACCTTCTTCTTCTTTTCGAAATTTGGTCAAATATACAAATGGAAAAGAAACTTTCTTAAAAAAAAATAAAGTTAAATTTTTAGAAAAAAAAATTCGAATTACTAGTAATCGCGAAAATTTAATCTTTTTAGAATGCGATATAAAAAATCGGGCGTTATTAGAGAAAATAATCGAAGAAATAAAACCAAAGCTATTATTTCACTTTGGAGCGCAACCATATATAATCCCATCGTGGGAAGATCCAGTTAATACAATTGAAACTAATGTAATTGGAACTATAAACGTGTTTGAACCAATTAAAAAATA
>JAUWHC010000121.1 GCA_030606095.1 Promethearchaeota archaeon
TGAATTAAGACTTGTATCAAAGTTTCATTTCCTAATTTAATCTTAGATGCTCGTATATTAATCCATTTTTTTACTTTATCTGCGCGAGTCATTTTGAATTCCAACGGTTTTACAGGCTCATTCTTGATAAAGCTCTTAAATCTACTCCTAAAAAGCGGGATGAAATATTCTGGTCTATCGAATAGAGCTAAAACTTCGATAAAGCTCTTTCCAATAAGGTCATCTCTCTCGTATTTCGAGAGTAATAAATTCATAGTCGAATTACAGTCAATTATTACTCCGTTTAAATCCACTATCCATATGGCAAACGGAGAACTTTCAAATAAGTGTCGATATTTTTTCTCCGACATAATTAATTTTTGTTCCGCTTGTTTACGGGCGGTTATATCTCTGGCAAAACTTATAGCTTTAGTAATTTCTTCGTTTTCCTTCAAAGGAACCGCGTTTATCTCATAATCATAAATTTCACCCAGAGTGTTTTTTGCAGTAATTTCAAGACCTTTTATTACTTTACCTATTCTCAATTCATTAATTTGTGCCTTTAAATCTTCGAGATTTTCTCCAGCAAAAAATTCTAGAATTTGTCTATTTTGTGCATCGTTTAAACTTATTTTTGTTTTCTTTAGAAATGCTTGATTGGCATCTAATATTTTACCTTTTAAATCAGTGAGATATACTAAATCAGGGCTGGCACTAAAAATTGTATGGTATTTTTCTTCTGATTCCTTTATTTTTTGATCAGCAATTTTACGTTCTGTAATGTTTCTTCCAATGAGTATGCCTTTAATTTTATCGTCTTTATCGGTAAAGGTTCTACCTTTAACTTCTATCCATACCCAATAACCATTTTTGTGTTTTATCCTTAGTTCGAGAACATTTTTGCCTTTTTCTAAACCATCAATTAATTTTATAATTGATTTCTTTTTATCATCGGGATGAACAAAATCAAGAACGGATTTTCCAATCATTTCGTCTCTTGAATATCCTAATGTTAATAAACATGGTTTTTCGTTAATATATTCAAATTTAAGTTTTTGATTTAAAATTGTAATTAAATCATTTGCATTTTCTGATATCAATCTGTATCTTTCTTCTGAAAATTTAAGTTTCTTCTCTAAAATAATTTTCTCGGTAAAGTCTTGTACCATTCCATAAAAACCAGATTTAGCACCATTAACATCGTATTTTAAATATACTGATGAATTTACTATGATTTTTTGCCCATTTTTATGAAAAAACTCAAACTGGAAATTACGTTGCCCCACCTCTGTTTTATAAACTTGGTTGTACAAGTTAAACACTTTTTTCCTATTGAATTCATCTGACATACTTTGATAATTTTTCCCAAGTAATTCTTCTTTTGAATAACCCCCCATTTCGCAAAAGGATTCATTTAAAAACATAAAATCTCCCTTTAAATCAACTTCATAATACCCTTCTTTAATGTTTTCTAATATGCTTCTATATTTTTTCTCGGATTCTTTTAACTTTTGCTCAGCGTTTACTCTATTAGTGATATTGTTATAGGTGCATAGAATTCCTACGATATCTCCTTCCAGATTATGAAGAGGTACTCGATTTATATCATACCACGCTTTGCTTCCATTGTGTAATGTCCACGATTCAATTTTTTCTTCACTTTGATTATTTTTAATAACTCTTATTTCATTTTCTTGAATTAATTTTAAGTTAGCTTTTGCCCATGGTAAGTTTTCATCAGTTTTTCCGACAATAAAATCAGGATCTTCAATATTATTTACTAAAGCATAATTTTTATTACAACCCTGATAAGTTAGATTTTTATCTTTCCAATAAATTAATTGAGGGATGTTATCGATAACAAAATCCAACATCTCACGCGATTTTCGAAACGATGTTTTTTCACCTTTAGTTTGCAATAATTTCCAGAATCGAAGCTCTGGCATTGTTTCTGCTAGCTTTCTTAAGTTAGATTCGCGCTTAAACCATTCTTCTTCTGTTTGTTTAAATTTAGAGATGTCTCGAGATATTATTAATATTTTAACTTTTTCAGCATCATTAATAAATCGTTTTCCTTTTAATTCGTAATATCCATATCCTTCTTTTTGACGAACCTTTATCTGCTCTATTGCTTTTCCAGCTTTTAAGATTTTTTTAAGAAAAATCAAGCCTCGTTTTAAATCGCCCAAATAAATATTATCTAAGAATTTATGAGCTAAACAGGAGTATCCTAATTTTCTCAGATGGATTTTTTCATTAATATATTCACATTCAAAGTTTTCATTTAAAATAAAAATTAAATCATCAAAATTTTCTTTGAGAATATCGCCAATATCATGTTCTTTTCCAAAATCGGAAACTGATGCCATATTTCATAAAAACCTCTTTAAGATAGTAGAAACTAAATATTTATGTTATATCTTAGTAAATATTTCTAATAATGTTAACCTTTTAGTAAAAATATAAAAGAGATTTTTCTAATCTGCAATTATAGAATGAATATAAAAATTACATCATGACATTTATTGAACCTTCTTTTGAAATCGACGAGAAAGGTAGAGTTATATGTCAATCTCATTCAAATTATCCTCAATTAATAAAACCTGAGAAGACTACATTTGAAGAAATGCAAATGGAAACCCAATTAACGTGTAAAACTTGTTTACATTACAAGAACGACGATTGTTATTTTCCTAAGGCTGATATAGATAAAATTGAATTTGATAGAATCAATAGAACTTGCTTTGAATGCAACCTTTGCGGTAATAAAATTGATCGCATGTTAACCGTCATGCAAAAGATTTATTTAGAGGAAAAATTTCAAATGAAAATGCCTTTAATTTGCTGTAGTTGTTATGAAAGCTTAAAAAAAAAGAATTTCGATGAATATTTTAATAAAAGATTTTGGGAGGCTTTAATTTTTTATGCGCCAGTTTTATTTTCATTCGGTAATCCCTATCCAATCAATTTAATATTAGCGACCGGTTCTTTTTTCCTTGTTATCATTTTTAAGTTTATTATTAAGCAATACTTCCATTATAGTCTCTTTTTGATAGACTTATTAAAAGGAAAGAAATTCTACAATAAATATTTCCGAGACAAATCTTGATAAAATGGATTAATTTAAGTATAAATAATTTTTCCACAATTCTTATCATCGTTAATGTATCTATACTTATTTTAGCTATATGTGTAATGATTTTTATGTCTTCTTTTACATCTAAGAATAAAAGCGATATTATCTTGGAATTTCCGCCGATAAAGAAGGTGCGCATCGGCAGGAGTTGGTACAAGCTCTTAATGTTGATAAGAGGAATTTTTCTATAATTTAATTTATGTATATTTTAGATAATATACCTTCTTTTCAATGATTTTAAAAGATATTAGATAAAAGTATAAGATAGTAAAATCTAATTTATTCTTTAATCAATTGATTTTAAAATTAATAGTGAATCTAATGGCCAAAAAAAGTGCGAAAGCTAAAATTCTCGAATTATTTCAAGCGAATGCTAACAAGTGGATTCCTATAAATGATATTCAAAAGGTTGCTCAAATTAGTGAATGGGCAAGAACGATTAGATTTTTAAAGGCAGAAGGATGGAAAATAAAAAATCGAGGTGGCGGTAAAACTACGGAATATTGTCTTAAATCTTTAGAAAAGAATGAAGGTGTTGTGAGAGAGCCAATAAATCCTAGAACTAAAGCAGAGATCTTGCGTAGGGATGGTTATCGTTGTTTACACTGCGGAAAAAACCCTAAAGAGGATAAAATCAAACTTGAAGTCGATCATATTATTCCTGTTGCATGGGGTGGAAAAACTGAGATAAGTAATCTTCAATCATTATGTAGAGAGTGTAATCAAGGTAAGAAGAGTTATTTTTCTGATTTCAACGACGATGATGCTGTTAAAGAAATAATTAAAGCACCATCAGGAACAGAAAAACTCCTACTAATAGGAACAAAATTAATAGATCGTCCTTTGGATGTAAATTTTATAGAAATATTAGCTGGAATTCGCGACTGGACTCGCACCATTCGTTCTTTACGCCAAAAAGGTAAAATCAATTACATATGGGATAGGAAAACTAACACTTATACATTTTTAGAAGTAAGAAAAAAAGAAAAAGAATGTTAGCAGAAATTATTTTAGAGAATAAATACAACTTAATAATCAAATTTTTGATGATATGTGCTCACCAGTAAATTTATCTATAGTAATTTCGATATTCGGTGAATTAAGTAATTTTGTTATTGTATTATGAAATTTTCTTTTATCGGAGATATTTAACAACTTCTTTGATATTTGAATTTGATTTTTATTAATTTTACTAACTATCTTAAAAAGCTCCATTTTTCTCAATAAAAGTTCTATATCGTTAATTCTAAGATAATTCCTGTTAATAAAAGTATGAATGGATGAAATAAACTTCTTACCGGTCTTAGGAATGTCTTTTTTCTCGTAAAGCTTTTCCAATAAAACAACAATTTCTTCAAATTCTTCTGAAATTCTAACCTTTTTCATAACAATAGGATTTAATAAAGAATTTTTCATTTCTAAAGCTAAACTTTTTATTACGGGTACAGCAACGGAATTTCCGAGTTGTTTATAGGCTTTGGTCATTGATACAGGGAATTTAAATGAATCGGGATAACCTTGAAGGCGAGCCCATTCGCGGGGAGTCATTTTTCTTATTCCTTCTTCGTTTCGTAATTGAATGTCGTTCCCTTCTTCTTTCCAGCAATTTGGTAATATTTTATCATAAACGAGATTTCTTTCTCTTCCCATACCTCCACATACAATAGTATTTGCTATACCATTGCGAGATTTTACTTCGTATCCGAATCCATTTCCTTTTTCTTCGTGTCGGGCTCGATGTTTTTTTAATCCGCTTAAATATTCGTGAGAGAGGTAATAAGAGCTTTTAACTTCTTTTTCTAATATATCTTCAATCTTTACAGGAGTATTGAGTGGTTTTGGGAATTTAAAAGCAAGATTATTCTTAAATCCGATAATGAAAATTCTTTCTCTATTCTGAGGTACACCAAAATCTTTCGCGTTGAGAATTTTTGTATGGATGTTGTAATTCAAATCTTTAGTAAGAACATCTTTAATTATTTGAAATGTTCTTCCTTTATCGTGATTTCTTAGGTGTTTAACATTTTCTAATAAGAATGCATCAGGTTGTTTTACTCTTAAAATCTCGGCTAAGTTAAAAAATAAAGTTCCTCTTATGTCGTTGAATCCTCGCTTCTCTCCCGCTATAGAGAATGCTTGACACGGGAAACCTGCAAGTAGAATGTCAAAACTCGGAATCTTTTTAGAATTTATCTTAGTGATGTCTCCTAGAGGATTTTCACCAAAGTTTTCTTGGTATGTTTTACACGCGTAAGGATCTATCTCGTTAGCATACACGAATTTAATCTTATCTTTAAAAGCTTGTTCAAAACCTAACCTTATGCCTCCAATCCCTGCAAATAAGTCAATAGCTCGAAAAATTTGGTTCATTTAAAAATTCCTCTTTCTATGATCCTTTATTGCATGATTATATAAAAAAAAAGTCTTAAGAATAGATTAATAATTCTTCGGTTATTAAATTTAAGAGAGTGACATAACACAAATTTACCAATTCATAAAGATTTTGCTTCGTTTTAACTAATTATCGTAAATCAAATCTTTTTAAATTTACTGTTAAAGAATATAATTTATAATTAATGCATAATTATTACACATCTGATAAGAGAATTCTTTAAAATGGGTTGTAATTATCTCAATAACTAAAACAAAAAAAAAAATTTTTCAAGAATTGATCCTAAACTGGGCGGATAATAATTTAGTTGAGTATCCGTGGCGAAATAAAAGGAATCCCTATAAAGTATTAATTAGTGAAATTCTCCTTACGCGAACAAAGGCTAAACAAGTCGCTCCAGTATATAATGATTTTTTGACAAAATATCCAACACTAAACCATTTCTTGAAAGCAGAATTAATCGATCTGAAAAAAATGTTAAAATCCCTTGGTTTATTGTTTAGAGCTGAAATGCTAATAGATCTTGCCTTTCAACTAAAAAAGGACTTTGATGATAAAATTCCAAACACCTTAGCGGAGTTGAAAACTCTGAAAGGAATAGGAGATTATGGTGCTAATGCAATATTATGCTTCGGTTTTAACGAGAGAAATCCATTATTAGATGTTAACTTCATCCGCATCTTTGCACGAGTATTCGGTATAGAATCAAAAACAAAAACGCCGAAAACGGACAAATTCTTATGGGAAATTTCGAAAGAATTACTCCCCAAAACTAATTTTATAAACTTTAACTATGGTGTATTAGATATGGGTGGACAAATTTGTTTGAATAGAGCCCCAAAATGTACTATCTGTCCAATTAAGAAGTTATGTTTGTATCATTCAAAATTCGCTAAACTAAGTGAAAATTAAACCTATTATAATTATTTATAAAAAACCATTATCTCACTGAATCTATTAGTTATTTTTGTTATAATAGTTATCTTTTTAAAATTATGATAAGTTTCCTGCCCATCCCCAGACTTTTTTTCTGAATTTTTCTTGTTTTAAAATTATTAATTCGATCTCTTTTTTAGTTTTATTAGATAAATTATCAATTTCTGGTACAAATTTGTATTTAATAAAAATTTTTTTAACTTCTTTTGATATTAATTTACTTGGTATTTTTTCAGGGTTATTTTTAAAGCTACTATAAAATTTTTCCCAAGAATCGAGAAAGGTTTCGATGTTATTTTTAGATTCGAAGATTGCTAGTGTTCCTAAATTGTTTGGTGTCGTAATAGCAATATTTGATCTACCTACAGTAAATCGATTGCCATTAAAGGAAACCGCAATCCCACCTTCGTCTTTTAATCTTTGGAGCATGTTAATATCAGTAATCGAATCTCCAAGCGCAACCATTTCAGATATTGGAACTCGTGTGATAGATGAGATTCTTTCAACTGCCATTTCTTTTCTTTTACCACCTCTAACTTCAACAAGGTTCATCGCTTTAACGTAATCAGATTCTTTATTTTTCCAGAAAAAGTTATTTAAATCTTCTATAACTAAATCCAAATTTTTATCATTATCTATGTAGTTTTGGAATATAACATTAACTAAGTGTTTTACATCTCCTTCAATATTGTAAATAGTTTTATTCGCTTCTTTAATATTTAATTCTGTGCAATAGACGTGATCAAGTGGAATATTCAAGCTTTTTGCTACATTATGCGCAAAATGACGATAACTCGTAGAAATGATGAATATATCCCAATTTTTGTGTAATACTTTCATTAATTCTTTACAACCAGGTAATAAACCAAGATT
>JAUWHC010000147.1 GCA_030606095.1 Promethearchaeota archaeon
AAAAAAGCTAATAGCGATTCCATTGAATCTTTTTCAGGAAGTTCTATTTTTAATTGATTCATTTCAATAAGGCTAATAGGAATTATTATTTTTTTCATTATTTCAAAGCTTTTTTGTTTATCGAATTTTTTTTGGAGTTTAAAGTATAGAGCACAAGACAAAGAGAGTCGCTTTACGAATTTCGCTTCTAAAGAGTTTTCTTTTGCCCAAGGAGTAGATTGAAATATCTTTTTTTTCTCTATCATGCATTTTACAAGAAATATTGGCCAATATCGTCCAATTTCTTCCCTTAATAGAGCTTTAATAATTTTATTTTCTTTAGGTTTCATTTTTCTATTTTTAAAGATATTGAATAATATTTAATTAACTTTATTTAATAGCTTAAGTTTATATTATACACCTAATTCATTTCTTATAAATATAAAAGTTTAATAAAATTAACTAAGTTTACTTTCATATACTTATCATAAGTGTAAAACTATTATGAAAAGAGAGAAATAAAATGTCATCTTCAGATATTTTGGAAAACTTTAAGGAAATGATAGAGTTAATCCCCCTTATTCAAAAATCAGTAAAAATTGGAATTGAAAGGGACCTAAAAGCTCATACACATGACATGAAAAGACTAAAAGTTGAAAGAAAATTTTTAAGAGATGGGCTAAGCCTATTACAAAAGAAATGGATTATTGATATATTGTATATAATGCAATTTTTAAAAAAACCTCATTATAACGATATAAAACGCTCATTACCAGAAATAAATTCTAAAACTTTAACTGACCGATTACGTTTTTTAGAAAATAAGAAAGTTTTGATTCGAACGGTTAAAACTGACCGCCCAATTCGTGTTACATATGAATTTTCAGAATTTGGAGAAGGTTTATTTAAATTGCTGCTCCCCTTTATATATTATTTTGTTATTCTTCCTAAAAATTATTTAAAAAAACATAAGTAATATTTAATCGTAAAGGTTCTTGAAAAGGATTTGAAGTGGTGATCTTTAGTAATTTATTTATGGGGTAAATAAGGAGGGTTTGGTGGAATAATGGTTCTCATAATGATAAAACTTATTTGACAATGTAATTTTAAAGGGACTAATGAATATCTTATATAGAATAATAAAAGGAGCGATACTAGCTATTTTTACTATTTTAAGCTTTTTTATCCTTTATTATTTCTTTTATATTGATCAACAGTATAGGTGGGATTCAATTGAAGTAAGCGTAAATTGGATGGTCACAATTCTTTTTTTTATTGTTTATTTTTATATTCTCTTCTTACTGATTGACTTTAAACTCTTTAATTATGTTTTCTTCTTTATAATTATAGTCGGGGCTCCCGCTTGGATTATATTATATTTGCTTGAATTCTTTAAAATTAAATTATATTTTTGGAATTGGGTTGCTATTATGGACGTTACCTCTATTATGAGTATCGCTATATTAGCTCCAGGATTGTCTCTGAATTTTATTAAATATATCAGAAATAATTCGGATGTAACTAAAAAAAGAAAAATCTTTCAAAATTACCACATTCATGAAGGTTTTATTGGTATTTTATTTGTAATAATAGCCTGCTGTTTATGGATTATTCGCTATTTGTTAATCCAGCATAAAGTAATGAAGACTCAGTTAAGAATATTTTTAGCATTTGATATGATTCTCTTATTCCTATTCTTATTCAGTGGAAGTTTTCTAATATTTAGAGATAGATATGATATACTTGAGTTAAAATTTATAGAAAAAAGAAGTTATGAAGCTAAAAATCAGATATCAGCAGTGTTTAATCCAATTACAGCAGACTCAATTAGATTTTTCAAATCCCCCAAAATAGCAATTTATCCATTTGGAATATTACTTAGTAGTTTTTCAATAAATTTTTTTATATACGGGACTTTTTTCTTACCAGAAGTTATTTTCAGGTTAAATCATGAAATAATTGTGTTTTTAGGTTTTATTCTTTGCTTTATTGCTGGTGGTATGATTGGCATCGATTGGTATCGCTTTTTCGCTAAAATTTATCCTGACTTATATCAAGAAATTGATCAAATAATAAATAATCTTAAAATTAATTCTTGATATAATAATTTTTCATTAGAAGGATGATAAATGTTTAAAGCCATCTTAATCTTAATCTCAAAAAATATTTAACTTTTAAAGTATTCTTTTTGATGATAGATTATGGCTAAAAAGAAAAATGAAGCTCCTTTAACGGGCATAACAGTGTCGAAAGAAGAGGACTTTTCTGCGTGGTATACAGAGTTAATAAATAAAGCAGAGTTAGCGGATATCAGATATAACATCAAGGGTTTCGTCGTTTATCGAGAATGGGCAACTATTACAATAAAAAAGATGTACGCTAAATACGAGGAAATTTTAGAGAGAAATGGTCACTTGCCGTTAATAATGCCCTCATTAATTCCAGAAAGTAACTTCTTATTAGAATCTGAACACGTCGAAGGTTTTGCGCCGGAAGTTTTTTGGGTAACCGAAGCAGGAAGCTCCGGTAAGTTAAATGAAAAACTTGCCCTACGACCTACAAGTGAAACTGCGTTATACAAGATGTACGCTTTGTGGATTCGAAGTTATAAAGATTTGCCTTTTAAAAGGTATCTATCATGTCAAGTCTGGCGTTACGAAGGCAAAATGACGAGGCCTTTTTTCAGAGGGAGAGAATTTCACTGGATCGAAGCTCACGATGTTTTTACCACAATGGAGGGAGCAGAAGAACAAGTGAAAGAAGATATGGAAGTAACTTACAAAATGATTCAAGACGAATTTGGCATCCCAATTATCTTCTTTGAACGCCCTCAATGGGATAAATTCAGCGGAGCACAGAAAACTTTCGCTGCGGATGCTCTAATGGGCTCAGGAAAAGTTTTACAATTACCTTCTACTCATCTCTTAGGACAAAACTTTGCTAAGCCATTTAATGTAAAATTTGTTGATAAAGATGGAGAAGAAAAATATGGATATCAAACTTGCTATGGTCCAGCTATAAGTAGAATATATGGAGCTATGATAGCTTACCTTGGAGACGATAAAGGATTGATCCTACCTTTCGATATAGCACCAGTTCAAGTTGTAATTGTTCCAATTTTGTTCAAGGGTAAGGAGCAGAAAGTAATAGAAAAAGTCAATGAAATATATGAAATGCTCAAGGGTAAATATATCGTAAAAGTTGATGAATCAGACAAATCAATGGGAAATAAATTTTATTACTGGGAATTAAAGGGAGTTCCTATTCGAATCGAAGTAGGTCCGAAAGACATCGAAAAAAACCAAGTTGTTATCGTTAAAAGACACGATGGTCAAAAATTCTTTGTTAAGGAAAAAGAATTAGAAAGCTTCATAGATGATATTGCTGTCAATTACACACAAGAAATAAAAGAGAAAAAGTTAGTTGATTTTGAATCGCAAATAGAAGTAGCTGACCATATAAACGCCGCAATTGAAGCGATAAATAACGGTAAAATAGTTTGTTGCGGATTTTGTTCAATAGATAAAGATGGTGAACACTGTGCCGAAGTAGTTGAAAAAGACATCGGAGGATTTGTTCGTGGTAAGCGAGTTGATGAGGAGAAACATGAGTTTGCGACTTGTTTAATTTGTGGCAACCCAGCAACTTGTACTGTTTATATTGCTAGAAGTTATTAGATTTATATTAATTAATTTTTTTTGAATAAAAGGATTAAAATTACCTGAATTCAAAGAAATAATTTGATGAAATATTGTCCAAGTTGTGGTAAAGTTCTTGAGTGGAGACATGTTGAACAAAAACAGCGTCCATTCTGTCCCCAGTGCCAGCGTATCTATTATGACCAGTTGAAAGTGGGAGCAGGTGGGCTCATAGAACAAGATGGGAGGTTGTTGTTACTACAACGAACTAATGACCCTTTCCGTGATTGCTGGAATCTGCCAGCGGGGTATGCTGAAATAGATGAAAGTCCACTTCAAACGGCTATAAGAGAGGTTTATGAGGAGACTGGTTTACGAGTTAAGATTGAAAGGCTTGTAGATGTTTACTTCTTTGCTGATGACCCGAGAGGTAATGGTATTCTCATCATGTACAAATGTAGTCCTATTGGGGGCAAATTGACTGAAACACTTGAAGGGGTTAAGCCAACCTTTTTTGCAGCAAACAATATCCCAAAGAATCTAGCTGGTGGCGGTCATAATCAAGCAATACATGCTTGGAAAGAGAGAAAGCACACCCAAATATAGTTGTATCAAATAACAACATGTACAGTTTAAAAGTTATTAAATTTCAATTGTTCTTAATTTTTACATTTTAGTGTATAAAAATAGAAATGTGTGTCAAAAGAACACACATTTTATTTTTTGTTATCAATTTATATATTGTTACTTTTCTATTACAATAAACAAATAAATAGTTGAATTAAAAAAAAAATGATAGCTGAAAGTTCTGTTTATTATGAGGAAAATTATTATATGGATATTGATTCCGATTTTTCAAACGAAAAAATCCCACCCTTTATTGGATGTACGATTTCCGATAAAGATGGAAAAACTTTAGTTACATTTGAAATTGTTAAGGGAGCTCTTGAAAATATTATTAAAAAAGATAGGAACGCGGAAAATGTTAATGTGGACACTTTTCCAACTTATATTTGCGCTTTAAAAAGGTTATCTGAAGAAAAAAACATTCAAAATATTCCTAATATTAAATTAGAAAATTCAAATTTTAAAATGCATATCCTTTTCTATCATAATGAATTTATAATAATCTTCTTTTTAAATCCAATAGTTCTCTTTAATGTCGTTGAAAATGTCATAGACAATTACCTAACAAATTTTTTTGAAGAGTTTAAGTATGATTTTGAGGATATTCACTTTTTAGAAAGGTTAGGTTGGGACTGGCTTATAGATTTAAACAACAACTATTTAAAATTAACATAAATTAATTAATAGAAATGTTTAATAACCAAATCTCAGAGGAAATGGTAAAAATGAATATTGAACCAGTTAAAGAAATAGCTACTGAATTAACAGATTTTTTTAACGAGGAAGCTAAATGGATGGAATTAGCGTCATCTTCTATTAATTTTAGTGTGCCACCTTTTATTGGATGTATGATTTCTGATAAAGATGGTAAAACAATTGCCATTTTTGAAGTATTTAAAGGTGCTTTAGAATATTTTATAAAAAAGGATATAAAAGACATAACAAAGAGAAAGAATTTTGATATCGAGCTTATACCTATGTTTATTTGTGCGTTGGAACTTTTTTCTGACCAAATTTGTATCGAAAATTTAGCAGGAATTAAATTAAAAGGTACAAATATAAAAATGTATTCTATCTTTGGTTTTAGCAATTTCACGATTACATTCTTTTTGAATCCTTTTGTCCGCATTAAACCCTATGAAAATGTGATTTGTAATTATTATACAGATCTCTTTGAGAAATATGAAGAAGAATTTGAAAATATCTTAAAATCAAGCTCAAACGAGATTATCTTACAAATAGAATTAAAAGGTAGAGAATGGTTAAGAGAATTAAATGAATCATATCTAAATTCTGCTTAAAAATTATCTTCATTTTTCATAACCATTTTACCAAGCTTATACTTAGATGTAAAATCCAAAAATTTAAGAGATTTCTAACTTTAAATTGCTCATTAATTAGGAAGCTTGATATTATGAACGATTTCATCCAACCTCTATCAGACGAGTATAAAGACATTTACTTTATCCAAGGTGAACTGAACGCTCGGTATCCATATTCCCATTCTCTTTTAGTTGGCGATTATCTTATCGATACAGGGATTTCGTCCAAGCGTTTAAGAAAACTGAAGAATATTTTTCCAATAAATCACGTAATTTTAAGCCATTGGCACGAAGATCACATCTCTGGGAATTATCTATTAAAAGATGCGAAGTTTCATTGCCATTTAAAGGATAAACCACCTATCGAAGATATCGAAAAGATGATTCCTTATTATAATGTCGCAGGTACACCCATTGAAGATGAATTGAGAAAGCTAATTGAAGTATTGCGGATGAAAAATGTTAAAATAGACGATTTAATTGAAGAAAATCAGATTATCGACATTGGAGACGAGTTAAAATTACAAATTATTTATACTCCTGGACATACTGCGGGACATTGTTCATTCTATGAACTAAGGACAAAAGTAGCTTTTTTAGGCGATATCGATCTTTCGAAATATCCATACTATGGTAGTATTGATGCGAGTTTAATTGAATTTGAAAACTCAATTGCTAGAATCAAAGATTTAGACATTAATATTGTAGTTACGGGGCATAGAGGGGTTATTGGAGGAAGAAGTAAAATTAGAGAAGAAATTGAAAAATACGAATCGATCTTACAGGAGCGAGACGAGAGGATATTATCCTATTTTCCTGAAAGAAGAAAACCAATTAAACTAATTAATTTTAAATGTAAAAATATTATCTACCGAAAATACACGGCTTTTAAAGATTTTGAGCTTATTGCCGAACTGCTAATGATTGAAAAACATTTTGAGAAGTTCCTAAAATACGATATAATTTCGAAAAGAAAAGATGGTTATATATTAAATTAAAAAATAAAAAAAAAATTATTGTATTATCACTATTTTTCTTTCGCTAATCTTTCCACCTTGCCAGGTACTTCTTCTTCAACGGATACTGATTCTGGAAGCGTTTTCATCATTTCCTTAATATCAATTCCTCTCTTTGCGAGAGTTTTTCTTCTAAATAAATATACAATTG
>JAUWHC010000301.1 GCA_030606095.1 Promethearchaeota archaeon
CATATTGATCCGAGAGAATGACCTGGTGTGTAATAAATTTGAAAATTAAATTCTGAACCTATACTAATCGTTTCTTCTACTTTCAAATCGCTAACTTTTAAAGGTATAATTTCTAGTCCAAACATCCCTGGGCTGATCCCGAGATTCCCCGGAAAGATTTTTGATTCATCCCCCTCCCTCAATATCTTCGTCGTTTCGCCATAAGCATATAACACAGGAGGATTATTTTTTAATAATTTAATTAATGGGTATATGCCAAGCACATGATCTACATGTTCGTGAGTAAGGTAGACTCTGGTAATTTGTTCATAATTCAAACCTAATTTGCTCATCCCTTCAATTAGCCCTTTTAAAGAAATACCATTTCCTGCGTCAAAAAGCGCTAATTCATCGTTATTTTTATCAACAATTATAAACTGATTACAATCCAACATAGGATTTTCGGCAAAATAATACACGTTTTCGATTACTTTTTTACCTCTTTTTATAGAACTACTTACTCCAGAAAAAACCATACTTAATCAACAAATTTATATTTACAAAAAAAAAAATGACTTTCCTTTAATGTTTTTCTCTTTAGCCTTATTAATCGTATAAAAAATAATTAAATTTAAGAAAATCAATTAGATAATATGGAAAAACAATCTGATATATCACAAGATGTTGAACCAGATATCGAAAAATTAAAAGCTAAAATAGGTTTTGGAATTAAATTTTGGCTAGAATTTCACAATGATGACCGTAAAAATATTTTAGGATCTGGTTGGGCTAATCTTCTTGAAAACATCGATAAACCCGATGTAAAGTCCCCTATATCTTTAACTCAGGTGGCAAAAGAATGCGGCTACTCTTATAAATATGCTTGGAATATTTTAAATAAAATAAAAGCTAGAACCGGAATATCTCCAGTAGAAACAAAAAAAGGCGGTCTTGGTGGTGGTGGTTGGGTGAAATTAAGCGATTGGGGCCTGTATTTATTGAAAACATACAAAAATCTTTTAATTGAATTAGAAGGGATCGAAAAGAAACTAGAAAAGTCTTTAAAAATCGATTAATAAATGTATTTTAATTTAACAATTGGAACATTGGAGATCGCCTTTGAAAAAATGATTAACCACAAAGTTGAGCGATTACTTGTTGTAAACGATGATAATCAATTAATTGGTTTAATTACTAAACAATCAATTATCGAAAGATTATTTAAATATCTAAAAGAATAGAAGATCATCTAATAAGATATTCTAATTAATACTTCCTCTTTTGGAAAAATTATTTAATAAAAGAAAATCATTTTATTATATTATTATCTAATAATTAAATTTGGAAATTTATAGAAAAGCATATAAAAAAAAATTATGGCAATCCCCCTTCCAGGAACCCCAATTATAGTCGACTTAGGCTCAGCTTATACAAAAATAGGATTTGCTGGAGAGCCAAGCCCTAGGTATGTTTTTCCCACAATCACGGGCACTGAAAAATACAAAGCTGTTATGGTCGATGTTAGCGCTCGAAATATATATATTGGTAATGACGTTGTTAAAATGCGAGGTGTCCTTAAAATAAAGCGTCCTATCGAGAGGGGGGCGATCATGGATTGGAACGATTATTACGAAATTTTAAATTACATTTTCTATTCACTATTAAGGATTAAAAATCTTTCTAATTATCCAGTGTTATATACTGAACAACCCTTTCTTCAGCGAGAAACTAAAGAATATATTGCTCGAGTTTTATACGAAACTCATAGAGTAAAAAGCTTAATAATGGTTCCAACACCTGTTTTAGCATTATTTAGCGTAGGGTTAACAACGGGGTTGGTAATTGAGAGCGGTGATGGAGTTACGTGGATCACCCCGATTATAAGTGGTCAGATTGTCGATCAATCAGTTCAAAAATTAACTATAGCAGGCACTGACGTGAATCAACATTTAAAAAATTTACTAATGAGGGAGGGTATTAATATTGAATCCAGTGCTGTTGACGAAATAATTAAAGAAATTAAAGAGAAAAATTGTTTCTTCGTTTTAAATCCCGAAAACCCTCCCAAAATAAACGAGAGTTTCAGTTTTGCCATGCCAGATGGTTCTAGTATTGAAATTCCTAACTACATTTTCCATGAAGCTCCCGAGGTATTATTTCAACCCAGTTTATTAGGTTATAACATATTAAATATTCCACAAGCAGTAATTAACAGTCTTCAAGGAATTGATAAATACTATTGGAGCGATCTTCTCTCCCATATTATGATTGCAGGTGGTAATCTCTCATATTCGGGATTTGAAGAAAGGTTAAAATTGGAAATAGCCAAATTAATCCCCCAGTTAGGAAAAATTCCTAAACCTAAAATTGTTCAACCTTCTAAAACTCAAAAAATGGAATCAAAGGGAAAAAAACAAAAACAAAAAGATAATTGTCCAAATTGTGGTGTATTAGTAGATCTATCTGATGGTAACGAATTTTGTCCATCTTGTGGAGGGAGAGTCGTTTTGCCGGAGCTTTCTATTGGTAACTCACCCATACAGAAGAAGACGGAGATTGTGGATGGAAGAATAATTTGTACTAAGTGTAAAAAAGCAATTGTAGATAATTCATCAATATTCTGCCCTTATTGCGGGGAAAATTTTCAATCAACCGATATACCAGAGATACCTCGTGATATTATTAAACAAGCGGCTCCTGCTAGAGAATTTTCTGGTTTTTACAACTCATCTGATGAGGTGACAAGATTTTTCGTTCCTGAAAACCTCCAATTTGCCATATTCAATGGCGCTAGTATATTAGGAAGCTTACCATCGTTCCAGAGTTTGTTTGTTTCATACGAGGAATTTCAGAGAAATAGCGACTTATTGTACAAGGATATCAGCGAAATCTTTTAAAATTTAATTTAATCCACCGAATTATATTATTGTTTTTTAAATGAATTTACGAGATAATCTAATTAAAAACTCAAAATATCGTTAATTTTTAATTATTATTAATTTTTAATTATTTATTATTTTAATTTTAAATTAAAATTTAGTTAAAACCAGATTGGTTGGCAAAACGAATTGAAATATAAACTTCGGAGTTTAACGTTTATAACATTAATAATAACCTTCTTGTTGTGTATTACTCCCATAGCATCAGCAAAAACTCGGCAGAGTCATATAATCGATTTTCTTTACGAAAACCACAATAGCGACGAGAGCTTTGGCATATCAACAAAAGATACTGCTAACTCTATAGAAATTATAGACTTTTATGGCGTATATCTTATTGAAGGTTTTTTACAAGCGATTAAAAAAGTAGATAAATCAACTTTAGAAGTATACTTGGAAGATGAAATTACTTCTATGTTTAACGAAGGAGAAATTGATATATATGACTTATATTACCTTTTGAGTACGCTAGATTTCCTTGGAGCTTCATTAGATTTAAATTTACACGATAATATTTATGAATTTATAAATCAAACGGTTCAAAGTACGGGTGGATTTAGCCCTACTAACACATCTACTAGTGCAAATCTGATATCGACTTTCTATATATATAATATATTAACTTTAATCAACGAAACAGTTGCGGATCCAACACTTCATAAAAATTGGGTGTTATCGTGCGACAATACAGATGGGGGTTATGGAGGAAACCACACTTTATCATCTACCCTGCTTACTACTTATTACGCCATTTATTTAGTTAAAGAATTAGGAAATGTTAGTGATTTAGTAAATCAGAATAGCACATTGACTTATCTGAAATCGTTTTACGTAAACGATACTGATAATCTAGCAAATTTCGGTGGATATTTACCTGACTCGTTTGCCAAAAATTCCTTATTAAGTAGCACTTATTTTTGCGTTGAAGGAATTAGGTTAATAGATAATAACGAATTGAATAAATTAGCAACTGTAAATTGGGTTTTAAACCATCAAAACTTTCAAGACGGTGGTTTTAGCGATCACGTTGAAGGAAATGATCAGAAACTCTCTTCCATTAGCGCTTCTTACTATGCCTTTGAAATACTTAAAGGATTTAATTCCTTAGATCTTTTAAACGAAGATATTTTCATGGTTGAGTTTA
>JAUWHC010000216.1 GCA_030606095.1 Promethearchaeota archaeon
AGATTTTCCCGAAGATGTAATTAAAATGGAGGGCTTAATTCTAGTAGCTTATGTATCTGTAGAAGATCAAGATACATACGATACAGATTTGATTTCCAAACAAGGTGCTCAAGTAATAGAAGACGCAATAATTCAAATAACGAATTTTCCCGAAAATATTAGAAGTAAAAACGAAGAGATAAGAGATTATAATAAAAAGATTGAAAGTGGCCAAATTAAAGGAAAACCAAGAAAAATTCGTGAGTTAATAAAGGAAAGGGGCACATATAGGGTTGATCAAGTATTAGTTTACCCTTGGGCGCATTTAAGCAAATTTCTTAGTAACGAATCAAACGCTATGGATGTTTGTCCTAAAATAGCACAATTCTTAAAAGAGAAAGGTATAGAAGCGAAATTTTCTCCATTTGGTTGGTACAAATCTTTTAAAATAAACTGTATTGGTCACGAAGTAGCTGAGATGTACCGAGATGTAAAGCTATACATTCAACCCGAAGAACACATAGAAAGCGCTGTATTTAAAGTAATTACACCCCAAGGAACTGAATTAGATTTAGAATTTGATGATGATAAAAATGTATTGCCCTTAAAAGAGATTAAAGACGAAGATTTCCAGCTTTTCTTAGAATCTGAATTAGGAACAAAAAGAATAGATGAAGGTATCGAACCAGCTCATATCAAAGTAATGAAAGAATTTGAGCTTGTAGATTTCGACCCAAATACAGATGCGGGGAACCTCCGTTGGTACAGTAAAGGCGTGATCATGAAAAACTTGATCAAAAGTTTTGTAGAAGATAGGATAATTGATTATGGCGCTCTTCTTATTGACACTCCTCTTATGTATACGACTAAAAACAAAAAATTAACCGCACAAACTGCACGTTTTCCAGCGAGGAGTTATTGGGTTGAATCGGGAAATGATAGGTATATATTAAGATATGCTTCTGATTTCTTACTTTTTGATTTACTAAGCTCTATGAATTTAAAACCTCATTATTTCCCTTTAAAAGTATATGAATGGGAACAATATTCCTTTAGACGGGAAATGAAAGGAGAACTTACAGGCTTGAGAAGGTTAAGAAGTTTTGTAATGCCTGATATGCACACATTATGCAAAGATGTAAAATCCTCCGTAGAAGAATTTAAAAGTCAATACTTCTTAATAAAAAATCTTTTAGACGACCTGGGAATAAAATCTTACATAATTTTCAGAGCAACTCAAGATTTTTACAGAGAAAACAATGAATGGATTAAAGAATTGATAAAGAAAGAAGGACAACCAGCTTTATTAGAATTATGGGAAGAAAGGTACTTTTACTTTGTTTTAAAGTTCGAAAGACCAGTCCTCTCGGCTCAAAATAGAAGCGCTACACTCTCAACTAACCAAATTGACGTAGAAAGCTCGCTTGAATATATGGTCGATAACGAAGGAAAAAAGAGACAAAAATATGACATTCATTTTACAGATATTGATGGTACAGAGAAATATCCTGTAATTCTTCACAATTCTCCAACAGGGGGGTTAGAAAGAATTTTATGGGGGTTGATTGAAACAGCTGTTAGGGATAAGGACAAAATCGTTCCCGGATTTAAGACGTGGATATCCCCTATACAAGTAAGAATTATCACAGTTAGCGAAGATCAGAAAGAATACGCAGAAAAAGTTTTGGAGATTCTCAGCAGAGAGATTTACAGAGTAGATTTTGATGATAGAGATGAGAAATTAGGAAAAAAAATTCGACAATCAGAAATAGAATGGATACCATATACAATAATACTAGGTAAAAAAGAGCAAGAAGATCAAACCGTTTCGGTACGAAAAAGATTAATAGGTCAACCTATTGGCCCAAAAAAAGGCACTTCAAAAAATATAAACAATATAAAATTAAGCGAACTACTGGAAATGCTCGACAACGACACGAAAGGGTTCCCGAAACACAAATTACCAAAACCTTTTAGACGATTTTCAACCAAAGTGTATTTTAGAAAATAAAGCGCAAATTGCGTATATGGTGATGTATGATTACAAAAAATAAACAAAAAATAAAGTGTATTATTATCGATTTAGGAGATGTGCTTGTCGATTTAGATTTTAGCAGGTTCTTTAATGAGGTAATAACTCCATCTCCTTTGAATAAACCTAAAACTCCAATAATGTTAGAATTTTTTCGTCAATCGGATACTTATCACCAAGGTAGAATAACAGATAAAGAGTTTTACCAACAAGCTTGCGAATTACTTGAAGTATGTGCTCTTAATCAAACTGAGTTCTATAACGCGTTTAATAGTATTATTGCAGGTCTCAATCTAGACATGGTTGAGTTAATTAGAAAAATCAAATCTTTAAATAATCTAAAGATAGTATGCATGTCAAATATTAATTCTAGTCATTGGACTTATTTGAAGAAACAAAAATGGAATATTTGGGAGCTTTTTGACGAATTTATTCTCTCGCATGAAATACACATGACAAAACCGGACCCGAAAGTATTCGAGTATGCTTTAAAAAAAGCAGGGTGTAAACCAGAAGAAATTATATTTATTGACGATGGTTTTAATAACGTTCGATCAGCCCGGGTTTTAGGAATAAATTCAATAAGATTTATTGGATTAGATAATTTGATTGAAGAGATACAGAAATTTGAAGTGAAGGTAGGCTAGAAGGGTTGATTGATTAAACAGGGTATTGAATTCTATCTTACAGTACTCGAGATCAAAGCTCGAGCTAATTTCTCAAAAGCTATTTCAACATTTTCTCCCGTTTTAGCAGAAGTTTCTAAATACTCGCAATTTAATCGCTTTGCCAAGTCTTCTGCCTCACTCCTCTCAATTTGGCGTTCTAAATCGTTCTTATTTCCGACTATGAGTATAGGTATTGACTTTTTAACTGTTTTCTTTATACTGCTAATCCATCCAGGGAGTTTTAAAAGGCTTTGAGGGGATGTTAAATCGAATACTCCAAATGCCGCATTACTTCCTTTAAAATAGATCGTCCGTAGTTTTGCAAACTGATCTTGACCCCCTATATCCCATAACAAGAGTCTAACGTTTGTTTGGTCAATCTCAACATCCTTTATTAAAAAATTCGAACCAATTGTCTGTTTTAAATCAGATGTAAAGTAATCTTTTATATATCTGATGAGTAATGAGGTTTTACCTACATTCCCAGGTCCAAACAAACAAACTTTAAACTTAAACGACGATTTATCCGACGATGTATCCAATGATTTCACCAACGGGTTGCGATTATTTCTCTTAGGTTAAGGACGTTCAAAAATTCATCCTTACTAAGGAGAACATTTGCTATTTTTATTTTATTAATTTTACTATATTCAATATTATCTTAAAGGTATTTATATTTTTAGGATTGTAATTTTAATACTGGCTGGTACTTCAAAAGAAAAAAGTAATAAGGAAAAAATATTTTTGAGTTTGTGCTTTTTTTTATTTATTTTTTCCGTTTCTTCTTCCCAATTCCCCCCATAGCAGCCATTAGCCATTCGGGACTTCCGACTCCATTTGCGTACTCCATCCAAATATACATTAAAAATCCCATGAAACCAACGTACGAAATGTTTATAATGAGGAAAAGAATAACATCGAATTGTCCAATAAACAAACCAAGGAATAGCTGATGCACAAAAAATAAACTTAACGAGACTTTACCGTAATATACTAGCATTTTAACGAAATTACCATATTTCTTCTTGATATCAATAAAGTAAAAGCAGATAGCTATTATTAAAAGCGCAGCACCTAAATTATAAAACATGTTTGGGCCTCTGCCTCTGATTAAAAACTCAGGCATTCCAGGAATTGCAAAGTAGCTTTGTCCATTTGCTACACTTAATAAGATCATGTGAGGATATTCTAAGAGTCCACCTGGTATTGAAGATTCAGTGTATAATTGAGAACCTAAACCAATACCGACCGCCACCAAGATAATACCCCAAACCATAAAAATGCGAAATAAACCAACATACGCATCGTCAGTCCCCTTATTCATTGCTTCGTAGAGATATTCTCCAAATATAGTAGAAATAAAACAGATGGCAAGACCTGGAAGGAGAGGTACCATGGGATTTGGCCCAATTACTATAAAATGAATTAAGATTACGATTAAATTGTTCGCTTCCAATCCTGGAACAAAAATTAGGTCTCTAATCACATTTGAAAATACTACAATTAAAATAGCAATAATACCACGATAAAACTTAGTTAATTTTAAAGCGTAATAAGAGAAGATCTGTGAAGCGCCTATAAACATTAGGATGTTCCAACCCCAGAGGCTTAAAGGGAATGGTACGCCAAATCCATCCAAAGTTAGGGATACAATGTTATAAATCATCGCTATTAGGATAATCATCGCGCCTCTCGAGAAAATTCGCATGCGAATAACTTTAGGAGGGAGTACGTTTTGCTTGTTTTTTATGCTGAAAATTACGCTTAGAGACGATAGAAAAACAAATAGCGATGGTCCAAGGAAATCCATTAATGCAAATAATATCCCGTAAACATATTGGTTTTCACTGTTTAACCAAGCACTAGCCGAATGTGCTAACATAATAAAAACAATTGCGAAACCTTTTACAAAATCAATACTTCCAATTCGTTTTGGCGAAGCAAAATCCCTAATATCTTCCAATGGGATTAATTCTTGTAAGTAATTGAATAGTGGAGGAGATTCAGTTGCCGTTCCAAATTCATTTTCAATCGACATTATAGAATATTCTTATCTTATGAAAATTTAAACTTTATCTTAAAAAAGAAAAATTGAGATAAGAAATTAAAAATTATTAAAAATTTTATTAGAAATTATTTGTATCGACTTATTCTTTTGAACCTTTATCGCGTTTTATTTTCTGAACCGTCTCTTTTATCTCTCCTTCTATTATGCGCATTTCCTTCTTAACAGTCTCCCCTGTCTTCTGTCCAATTCGGCCAATTTGGACCATAAGCCATTCAGGCGAACCCGCGCCGCCATAAAACTCGTTCCATACATACATTAAAAACCCCCAAAATCCCACATAACCAAAATAAACGATTGCGAAAACAACCAAATTGAGAGAATATAAAAAGAGCGTAATAAATACAAAATGTAGCAAAAACAGACTCAACGACACTTTTCCATAGTAATTCATCATGGATATAAAAATATTCATCTTCCTTCTTATGTCGATAAAATAAAAACTAATAGCAATGATTAAAAGCGCAGCTCCTAAATTGTATAGCATGTTAGGCGCTCGCCCCCTGATTAAAAACTCCCACATCCCAGGATATGTAATCCCGGGGATTATACTCTGTGTTCGTATATCATTTAAGAGGGCTATAAAAGGATATTCATTTATTGGAAGTTCACTGGTTGTAAAACCTCCGGGAACATATGCATTACGGCCTAAAAAAATGCCAGCAAGGACAAGGAAAAGCCCCCAAGAGAAAAAGGTTAGAAATAACTTTTTATAATCTT
>JAUWHC010000411.1 GCA_030606095.1 Promethearchaeota archaeon
GAAAAATTTCGATATTTTTTTAATAACGCACAAATAGGATTATTTTGGTCAAGAATTAGTGATGGCAAATTTCTTGAGTGTAATAATACTTTTGCTAAATTAGTTGGATATGACACACGAGAGGAATGTTTAGCAGATTATATTGCTCTTGAGCATTATGTGGATTTAAATACGCGAAATAAAATGTTAGAAGAAATCCGTATTAATAATGAAGTAAAGGATTTTGAAATACAAGTCACCAAAAGAGATGGCACTCCATATTGGGCGAGTATCTCTGCTCGAATAGATCTAAAAGAAAATCGTATTGAAGGTGCTGCTATTGATATCACTGCGCGCAAGAAAGCAGAACAGAAATTAAAAGCATCCGAAGTAAAATATCATCACTTATTCGAAACATCTCCGTATATTATAGGTTTGCTGAATACAGAAGATATTTTAATAGATTGCAATAACACTATAAATGATATTCTATCTATCCATACTGTAGAGGATATAAAAGGTAAAAATTTTAAAGAAATTTTCTTATTAAATGAGAAAAACAAACATCTTATCCCTATATTCGAAAAATTGATAAAAAGTATATTCGAAGGTGTAGAGCAAGAAGGGTTTGATTTTCGTTTATCTAGAGCTATTGGTGGCCATTTATGGATACATATTGAAGGTACTTTAATAGAAATCGAAAATCAAAAATTGATTCAATTTATTATGCAAGATATTACTAAGCGCAAGAAAGCGGAGAAAGCGCTTAAGGAGAGTGAAACCAGATTTAAGAGGATTTTTGAATCTAAAATGATTGGTGTATTTTTCTGGGATGCAAATGGCGATATTACCGACGCTAATAATGTCACTCTTGAGATGGTAGGATATTCTAAGGACGAAATACTTTCTGGAGCTGTACGCTGGAGGGATTTAACACCCCCAGAATATACAGATCTTGATAATAAAGCTTTAGAGGCGATTGCTACTACGGGTGTAATGACTCCCATCGAAAAAGAATACATTCGTAAAGATGGAAGCCGCTTTCCCATTCTTGTGGGTGGATCGGCATTACCTGGTTCTACACTTAGCGGTGTGAGTTTTGTTCTGGATATTACCGAGCGCAAGAAAGGGGAACGGATAATCAAAAATTTGTTAGAGGAATTAAAGCGAATTAATATCGAACTCGAGCAATTCACTTATATTGCATCTCACGATCTTAAAGAACCTCTCCGTATGATTTCAAGTTTTGCTCAACTTTTAGAAAGACGTTATAAAGATAAATTAGATGAAGATGCTAATGATTTTATCAGGTTCATTACTGAAGGAGTCGTAAGAATGCAAGACTTAATAAATAGTTTATTAACTTATTCAAGAATTGGAAAAGATTATAAGAGATTTGAAAAGATCGACTTGAATAATGTTTTAAAGGATGTTCTTGATAATTTAAGGCAGATAATTAATGAAACTAATGCTGAAATCATTTACGATTCTTTGCCTAGTTTAGTTGGTGATAAATATCAATTACTTCAAGTTTTTCAAAATTTAATTTCTAACGCTATAAAGTTTCGTGGTGTTGACCCCCCTCTTGTTCATATTTCATCAAGACCTGATAGTAAACATTGGGTGTTTTCTATTCGCGATAATGGGATAGGGATTGATCCAAAAGATTTTGAGCGAATATTCATCATTTTTCAACGTTTACATGCAAAAGATGAATATGATGGAACTGGAATAGGATTAACTATATGTAAGAAAATTATTGAACAATACGGGGGTAAAATATGGGTGGAATCAGAAGTAGGAAAAGGCTCTACTTTCTATTTTTCAATCCCAAAAGAGAATGATCTAAAAAGCTTTAATGAATCACAGGAAAAAATCAGAGTTAATGAAGTTAAGAATTAAACATTAAAAAATTTAAGAGTTAAACGATTAAAATGAAACAAAGGAATGAAGCAAAACAATTTGAAATCTTATTAATAGAAGATAATCCTAGTGATGTTCGTTTAACTACGGAAGCTATAGAAGGAAGTTCCAGAAATATTAAGCTTCATATAGTAGAAAATGGCTTAGAAGCATTACATTTTTTAAGGAAAGAGAAAAATAATAGGGAAAGTCCAACACCAGATCTTATTTTTTTAGACTTAAATTTACCTAAAAAAAATGGCCGAGAGGTCTTAGCTGAAATAAAGGAGGATATAAATTTTAAACAAATTCCTGTAGTTGTTCTTACAATTTCGTCAGCAGAAGAAGATATTGTAAATGCTTATGAAAATCATGCAAATTGCCATTAACAAAACCTTTGAATTTAGAACAATTCAATAAAACAATTGAATTTAATAGAATTCTGGTCATTAAATGTAAAATTACCTTAATATATGGAAGGTTTAAATATAAGATTAAATTGAATTAAAAAGAGCTAGAAAAAGAAAAAAAAGAGAAATGCAGAGTAATAATGGTTTAAATCAAATTATACACATGCTCCTAATCGAAGATAATTCAGGTGACATACGAATTATTAAAGAACTCCTTAAGGAGGCTAAAGAATTTAAATTTGATTTGCGTATTGCCGAAAACTTTTCGAAAGGATTAATTTGTATCGAAGAGGCTCCGTTTGATATTATTCTTCTAGACCTTATGCTCCCGGACAGCTCTGGTATAGAAACATTAGAACGGATGTTAGATGAAATTTCGATAAGTCCCATTATTGTACTTACAGGAATGGATAACATGAATTTAGCAATAAAGGCAGTTAAAGCAGGTGCTCAAGATTATTTAGTTAAAGGACAGATTGAAAGCAATTCGTTAATACTCTCAATATTTCATGCAATTGATAGACATAAAATGAAGCAAACTATTGAATCACTAGTATATAAATTACAAAAA
>JAUWHC010000421.1 GCA_030606095.1 Promethearchaeota archaeon
TAACGAAACTGATATAATCGTTAAGAACATTGAAATACTTATTATTAAGACTTGAAACATATTAGTCTTAATTTCATCTTTAATATTTTCACTTGTCATAATTACTCATCTTCTTTCTTTCAATTTCTTTTAATATTAAAAATCTTTTACTTAAACTATCTATCTTGATTATTATATGAGTATTTCTTCAATTCCTCTCTAAAAGTTATAATATTTCTAATTTCTTCCTACTTTTAAAGGAATTATAATTCTTTTTGTTAAAAATTAGGCATACCTAATAAATTATATAAAAGGTTGTATATAAATATTTTTATTCAATTGAATGAATTTAAATTATAGAAGGATCGTAAATTGTAATATTTTATAATAACTTTTTTGATAAAATAATTTTTCATGATAGTCACTATGCTTAAAATGATTTTAAGATAATATTTTTTTCAATAATTTAGTTATAACTAAATTAAGAGATTTAAATATAGAATTAATGTGATTTCTTATTTTAATTTATTAGATCCTGAAATATTATTGAATACTGATTATTTAATCGAATTAGGACCTGAAGGTGGTCCAAAAGGAGGGAAAGTTATTGCAGTAGGAACACCTAAGGATATCAAACGAAATAAAGAATCAATAACGGGCCCATATCTAATCTAATACATTGTTCGAATCTTCTCAATATTATATAATGATTATTTCTCCATTTATTCAGTTAAAATATGCTAATAATATCTTTTGTCATGCTTTGATTATATTTGTGATTTACTAAAAACATCTTTGTCACGATATGGTGACAAAGATTTAAATATTAGTTTTATTATTATCATAATAACAAACTCAAAAAGGTTTGATGGGATTTAATAAACAACTCGAGAAGCACGTAATAGTAGATAGCTTTAGATGATCTTCAACAAAGAAATTATTTACTTAGCCGAGATAATATTAAAGTCCCTAAAAAAGTTAATGTGATAAAAAATATGAAAAAAGGTGGGGTTTAAATTTCAGTTAATGGGAATTTTTTGAAGCCAGTTGTTTTAGATAATGGTACGGGGATATCTAAGAATGGATATGCAGGAGAAGACCAACCTCGTTCTGTTTTTCCAACTGTAATTGGTGAACCAAAGTATGGCGTCGTTTTACCAGATGTAAGGCATTATTCACGAGATTTTTATATTGGTGAAGAAGCTATGCAATTAAAAGGGTTGATGCGATTAATGTTTCCTATAGAGCATGGAATTGTTGAGGACTGGCCCGCTATGGAGAAGATTTGGCATTACACTTTCTACACTGATCTTAGAATCGATCCTTCTGAGCATCCAGTATTATTAACGGAGGCACCCTTAAATCCTAGAATGAATCGAGAAAAAATAGCGGAAATTATGTTTGAGACTTTTAATGTTCCTGCGCTTTACATTGCAACTCAAGCCATTTTATCGCTTTACGCTTCTGGGAGAACTACTGGCTGTGTAATAGACATTGGAGATGGAGTGTCTCATATCGTACCGATTTTTGAAGGTTTTGCTTTAAGTCACGCAATTCAGAGAGTTGATCTTGCTGGTCGAGATATAACGAATTATTTGCAGAGATTATTAAGGCAAAAGGGATATTCTTTTACATCTTCGGCTGAAAAAGAAATAGTGAGAGATGTTAAAGAGAAGCTATGTTATGTAGCCACTGATCCAGAAAAAGAAATGATTCTCTCTAAGAAAGTTTCTGGAATGGAAAAAAGTTTTATGCTACCAGATGGAGAAGTTATTAATGTAGGAATTGAAAGATTTTTAGCGCCAGAATGCTTTTTTAATCCATCAGTATTAGGAAAAGAATTAGATCCTTTAGATAATATCCTTGTAGATGCCATTTCTGAATGTGATGTTGATCTAAGGCGAGATCTTTATAGTAACATTGTTCTCTCAGGAGGATCTACTATGTTTCCTGGTATTAAAGAGCGTTTAACAAAAGAAATAAAAGAATTGGTTCCAGAATCGATTGATGTAAGAATACTTTCTCCTCCTGAAAGAATGTATTCTGTTTGGATTGGCGGCTCAATATTAAGTTCACTGAAAACATTTCATAGAATGTGGATAACGCGCCGTGAATACAAAGAAATTGGACCAGGAGTAATTCATAGATGTTTTTAAACTTTTATAAACTAATTATAATTTTTTTTTTAATAACATTAAAACAAATAAATGAAAAAGTAAGAGGTTAATAAAATAATGGAAAAATACATATCTGTTCTTAATAAACATATAAAACCCGACTCTAAAATAATATCAACAGCTATTATTGAAGATGAAAATAAGATTGTATATTCGTCAGATAATTGGGATATTAGTAACGATATAGAAAACATAAACACGACTTGGCGAAATTTAGATGAAAGATATATTACTATTTCGGGAATTAAGTATATAATTCTTCAAATTTCTACTGAGAGGTTTATTGCGAGTACTATAGATAAGAAGGGGAGCATTATTGGATTTAAAGAAGAAGAACGAAGAATTATTTGTAAAATAGAACCTGAAGGACAAATTCATCTAGGATTAATGGAAGCATCAAGAACTTTGGGAAAATTCAGGTCTAAAAAACCTTATTTAGAACCTGATACGCCTTTAGGAAAAGTTGAGCAAATAAAATGGGCCACTCCAAAAGTTTTGCTCGATGAAACCCAAAATTTGCAAAGATTAGGCTTACTAAAAGCTGGTTTAAGCTTAGAAGAGGCTAGAGTTTATTTAGCTTTGTTGAAAAAAGGAGAGAAAGGAGATAAAATTGGAAATATAA
>JAUWHC010000064.1 GCA_030606095.1 Promethearchaeota archaeon
TTTTGGGGAAATACTATCAGCGATTCAGGACGAATTATAGCGTGGTCGGGCTTTTTAAATATAACTTCTATGGTGTTTTTATCAACTGCGTTAATAGTTTATGCTGTTTTCTTTATACCATTTTATCTTATACTTTCTAAATTGTTTTCGGAAGGAAAGATAGAAAAATACGCAAGTAAAATCGGTTGTATTTTAGGTGTTATTTTTTCTTTGTCATATATAGGAATAGCATTCACTCCTGCTGATGTATTATATTTGCCGCACATGATATTTGTTTTGATCGGTTATATATGTGCTTTTGCTATGAGCGTATTTTTTACTATCGCATTTTTTAAAAACAAAGAATTCTCAAATATCTACGCGATAATATTTGCCCTTTTTACAATATTCTACTTTGTTACGCAAATTATTGCTCTAGTCGGACTCGCATCTGACAGGAACCTAATGGTGCTTATGCAAAAATTAGGAACATATGGTAGTATTGGGTTTTTTTTCATAATAGCTTATGGAATATGGAAATTTGAGAAATAAATTTTTAAATTAATTTTTTTTATTTTGTAGATTTAATTGAATTTATAATTTTAAAGGACCAATTCCATAAATATCTCATCATCGTAATTCCCATCTATCTTAACTTGTTTAGCCAAAACTCCTTTTTTAATAAATCCCAATTTTTTATAGAAATTTTGTGCAACAATATTGCTCCCTCGAACATAAATAATAATTTTTTCATAGTGATTCAATTTAGCAAAATTAATTGTGAAGCGTGCCAATTGTTCTCCAATTCTATTTTTCCTCCAATTAGGAAGGATAAAAGTACCAATAATGCCAACATGATCGAACGAATTTGTATATTTTGCCCATAGATCTAAAGATTGGAATCCTACTATTTGATTTTTAATTTCTGCTAAAAAAATCCCTTCTCGATCGGAAAGTTGGGCTATATAAGTTCTCTCTTGTTCAGATGTAAAAGGAACGTTAACCGCAGTATAAACTTTTTCAGCACAAATAACTTTCCATATTGAAGAAATTGCTCTCGCATCGTCAATTGTTGCTTTATGTATGTTCAAATCCGTCATTTTTCTCGAAACTCTAAATTATAATATTATTCTTAAATTGTTATTTATTAAGCTGAGAAAATTTAGAAAATAATTTAATATTTCTTACAAAAATTAGAAAGATTAATAGAATACATCGAAAAAGTCTAAACTAGTTAATGCATTTAATATGTAAAAATGAAAAATTTTTTTGTAGTAATCTTAAAGTAATAATTACAAACTTTTATGAACTCACCATATAAAATTCATAATAACATTATATTTTAATTTTCTTGAGATTTTGAATAAATTTAGGGATAACATCATATAAATCAGCTACAATACCAAAATCTGTAATGTCAAATATTGGAGCTCGTTCGTTTTTATTGATCGCGACAATAACATCGGAAGTTTCCATTCCGACTCGGTGTTGTACAGCTCCAGATATTCCACAAGCAATATATAACTGAGGGCGTACAACCTTTCCAGACATTCCAACTTGAATTGTAGGATCGGCCCAACCTGCATCTATTGCAGCCCTACTCGCTGCAATTACTCCATTTAATTCGTTAGCTAGTTCTTCCATTAAAATAAATCCTTCTTTTCTACCCAAACCCATCCCTCCTGAAACTATAATTTCAGCATTTTCTATATCTTGATGATTGTCGTATTTCACTTCCTTTAATATTTTGATTCGTGATTTTAGGAAATCTGAATTTACCTCATGATTGAATATATTTCCCTCTCTTTCATTTTTTTCCAGTTTTTTCATAACTTTTGGGCGTACAGTAGCCATTTGAGGTCGTGTATGAGGACATATTATAGAAGCCATGATGTTTCCTCCATATGCAGGCCTAGTTTGCAATAATAATCCATTTTCATTGATTTCTAAACCAGTACAATCTGCAGTCAATCCTGTTCTAAGTTTGGCCGCGATTCTGGGCCCTAACTCTCGCCCAATGGAGGTTGCCCCTATTAAAAAAATGCTTGGTCTTATATTTTTAACAAAATTAGAAATTATTTCTGAGTAAATCTCACAATTAAACGACTCAAGATTATCATGATCAAAGTTATGTATTTCATCTGCCCCATAAAATGTTAATTTATTAACTCCTTTTACTGATTTTCCTAAAATCACGCATAAAAGAGGTTCATTAAGTATATCAGCAAGTTTTCTACCTTTGCCTAATAATTCATACACTACATCTAAAATTACTCCATCTCGTTGTTCTCCGAAAATGAGGATGCCTTTCCAGTTAGTAATTTTTCTCTTTTTTTCCTGTTTAATGGTTATAGCATTGTATTGGCAAATTCTAACACAAGCTCCACATAATCGACAGTCTTCTGATATTGAGGGATAATTGTTCTTAAGAGAAATAGAGCCAAATACACATGCATCAACACACTCACCACATCCAATACATTTTTTTCGATCAACATTAATCATTATATTGATACCACCTTCTTATTTTTTAAGAATTGCACTAATTTAACGATATTTTGATCTAAACAACCTTTTAAAATTACTCCTTGTTTCCTTTTATTTGGAATAATTACTTTTACTACTCTAGTTGGGGATCCTTCGAGCCCACAACGATCTTCAATAACTTTAACTTCGGAAGCATTGAGTATTTTTAATAACTTGTTCTCTGCTTCAATTTTTCCCCTTAAAGTGGGCATTCGAGGTATATTAGTACCTTTTATAATTGAAATAAGACAAGGTAAAGTGACTTGTAAAATTTGACATCTATCTTCTAAAAGCCTTTCGACTTCAATTTTTTTATTTTGATATTTGATTATTTTATTAACATAATATACATTTGGTATCTCAAGAATTTCAGCTAAATTTGCACCAACTTGACCAGTGTCGCCATCAGTAGTTTGAATTCCACAAATTATTAAATCATAGTGATCGAGTTGTTTTATACCACAAGATAGGGCGTAAGCAGTAGCAAGTGTGTCTGATCCTGCAAATTTAATATCCGAAAGTAGATATGCTTCATCAGCTCCTACAGCTAAACCATATCGAAGGGTATGGTACGCATCTTGTGGCCCCATGCTTAGTAAAACGATTTTTCCACCATAAGTCTCTTTTAACCGTAAAGCTTCTTCAAGAGCAAACATATCAAAAGGATTTATAGTACCTGCTATTCCTTCCCGAATAATTCGGCCCGTTTCTGGATCTGTTTTCACATCCTCAGCATCAGGAACTTGTTTTAGACAAACTATTATTTTCATTCTAAAGCCTCCGTACTACCAACAACTACTTTTCGATATACTTCATCTGGTGATCTAATTCGATTGTTAACGGTTAATAAATCATTGATTTTAATACCAAATAATCTCTCATTTTCTTGTAAATAAGGTTTAATGAGATCCCAATCTTGTTCTGAAAGATTAATGAAAGTACCTCCATTAAGTTGATTTTTTGAAGTTTTATTAAATGGATCACGAATATAAATTGCTCCACCAGAAGCAAGAGAAAATAAATTTCCTCCAGGATAAGGTTCTGGATATTCTTCTAAAATTCCATCATCATTAAAACCTATTCCATTTAAAATAACAAATCCGCCATCACGGAAAACATCGCCTGCCATAAAAGATTCAGCTAAATAATCTAAACAACTTCCATTAATAATAACATGGGGGTTTCCAACTGCATTTATAAGGGTTCTTCCTGCTGTATTTCCTCTCACATAACAAGTACCCCCTTTGGCTCCATAAAGAAATGTTTGTCCAACATCCCCAAATATAATAAGTTTTCCTGATTTCATAATCTGACCCCATTGATCTTGTCCATTACTATGAACAAAAATTTCAGTATTAGTTATGCCTGATCCTAAGTAGTCACCTGGAGAACCAAATATATCAATTCTAATTGGCTTTGAATGCGGTCCAAAGCCACAAGCGCAAAACCTCTGCCCTCTAAGGTTAAACACAATCATTTTCACCCATCCATAATTAAATGCTTTAACTATTGTTGAAGCTAAACTTTGTAATCCTTCAGAAGGAAAATCTTTACTATCAATCACTAAACATTGATTACTCGAATCAGGATTAGGGATGGTTAATGATTGAAAACTAAAGAACTTAAACAATTCTGAATCAATTGGTATTTCACGAAATATCGAATACAATGTTTTATGATATAATGCTAATAAATTACTTCTCTTTTTATTTCCTATTGAATACACTCTATCAATTAAATTAGTAAGAAGTTTAACCATTTCTTGATATTGAGAATCACCTTTCTTAGCATAAAGTTCGGCAGATTTTAAGAGACCTAATATTTCTCCGTAATCCATATTAGGAATTTTTTTGACAATTAAATTAAAATCCATATTTAATTGATAAGTCTTATGTCTTTTAGTTTTTAGAGCAACTCTATTTGGAACCTTAATTTCTTTCCCAAACTTATCTGTACAAGAAAAACAATTGTTTTTCAAAGAAAAAATAAAAGCCCCTCCATCGGTATAACTACCACCACGAGCATTCCAATATATATCAGCTATTGAACAAAATCTATCATCTTCTTCTGAAATACTTAAGAGGACTGAATCAATTGCTTGTTTTTCAGAAGCTATAATGCCAATCTTCACTCCATCATTTTCTTGAAGAGCAAATACTTGTGGTCTCAGCATAGAAGTGTCGGTAATACCTAATAATTGGAATTGGTCCCCCACATCATCGTTTCTAGCAACAATAAAAAACCAAGGACCATCAGGAGAATTTTGAATATGATAACTCTGAATATGTTGATAAATATGCTGCTTTTCAGGGGGAAGCATAATAAAATCTCTTTCAGTTGTAGGAGCTAATGCTTCAATTGCATATTCTAAAGGATAATCGTAAGTCCTCGTCCATAGATCAAATAATAACACTGCTACTTCAGTATCCGTAGAAAATAAGGTTTCCCTCCCATTTTGAAGAAGATATTCACAAATTGAATGATAGTTTGCAAAATCTCCGTTATGCACTAAAGCTTCTTTCAATCCTATAAATGGGTGAGCGCCCCCAGGATGCCAAACTCTCCCTCTAGTTGGAAATCTTTGATGTCCAACCCAAATATTAGCTTTTAAATCCATCAAATTGTAATAATCGATAGCTTCTTCTGCATATCCTACTATCTTGAAAACAATCATATTTTTTCCATGGCATAAAACGAAAGCTTCTTGAGTTCTGTTCTCCGAATAGAATTTTTTGTTTATTTTAAAACTATTTAAAAAGACAAACTCGTCTTCAGCTTTCTTATTGTCATTAAATTTATTATTTCTCATAAATTTCTTTAGAACTGGCTTCTTTACACGACAAAAATATCTATATACTTCAGGTGGAACAATTTCAAGATTGTGTGAATCAGCATTCTTGGTTTTGATTTTGTAAAACGTGTGAACATCAAAATTATTAAAAATAAATTGAGATTCTACATTTTCTCGTATTTCAGTTTTAAGGTATGCAATCTGGATTAAATAATTTGTTTTTAGAATCTCTCCTGTTACATTAAGTTGAGAGGCTTCTAAGCTCATAGCAATAACACCCCCTCCTTTTCCATTTCCCCTATTATGCATTTGAATACATGGAGGTAATAAGTGTTTACCTGGAATTTTCTCAGTTGAGCAAAATCCAACGACTCCACACCCCCCTTCAATTTCTTTTTTCATAATTTTCATAATAGCACCTCGTTATCCAAATACAGCAATGTATCAGTTCTACCTCTCAATTCTTTTATATTTTTCATTCCAAGGGCATTTAATATTTGGCGTAATTGTATAGCCCATGCTCTTCGAAGATTTATTATACGTCCCTTACCCCATTGAGGATCAAGTAAAGATGCAAATTTAGGATCCGTGGTTGTTAAGCCTGCTGGGCATCCATCTCCCTTTTCACATACTCCTAGTCGCTCGCATCCTAAAGCCACTAAATCCGCGGTACCTACCATTGCACCATCCGCACCTAAAGCAATTGCTTTCGCAATGTCGTATCCCGTACGGATTCCTCCAGAAGCAATAAGGACAAGTTCATCTCTTATTCCTTCCTTTACGAGAAAGTTATGAACTTTTGGTATTGCATATTCTACTGGCATCGCTATATTTTTTTTACTTACTTCTGGAGCTGCACCAGTTCCACCATAGGAACCATCAATGTTCACAACATTTGCACCAGCGTAATAGCTACCCACCGTAACCATATCTACATCTATCGGAGTTGAAACTTTAACAATTACGATAGCATCTCGATTTACCTGTCTAATCCAATCAATATGTTTCTTATGGTCCTCTACTGAATAAACACTATGGAAGGGGAATGGTGAGAATAGACTAATCCCAGCTACTGATTCTCTAACATTAGCAACAGCTTCTGTTACTTTTCCTGCAAGTAAATGTCCTCCTAAACCAGGTTTCGCTCCTTGAGCATATTTAAATTCCACAACTGGAGCTCTTTGAATTGAGGCTTCACTCACACCAAACAAACCAGTAGCAACTTGAGTTATAACGTGTTCTTTGTAAGGTATTAATTCTTGAGGATAACCACCTTCACCTGTAGAAACAAAAGAATCAAGCTCTTGAGCTGCCATTGTTCGAGCCAACATTACATTCAGAGATACTGAACCAAAAGACATCCCTCCTGAATAAACTGGCATAGGTATTGTTATTCTGAGTCCTTCAGAGCGATGATTTAAGGGAATTGACAAATCTATTGATAGATCATCTATTAATTGTTTTTTACTTTCTTCAAAAATGAAAGCAAGACGATCAAATCCTCCTGCACTTCTACCTATTCGATACTCAAGATTTTGTGGAAGGAGACCTGTACGTGCTTGCTCGAAGGTTGCTTGAATCAATTCAAGTGGCCAACGACAATCTCCAACACTTAATTGTTCACGGGGAGTTAAATATCCTAATTTTGACTTTGTACCAATTGACTTAAATAGCGATTTGAATTCCTCTCTTTCCTTTTTATAAAAAATTGCTCTTCCAACCTCTCCTCTGATTCTTCTAATTTCTCTAATTCCCATCGCACCAAGGATTTCGAGAAGTTGATCTCTCCAAGCAGCAATTAAATTCTTTATTCTATTAACAGCCCAATCTAACTCTATTTCTCCATGTTCTGCAACACATGGAAACGATAAATCAGCCCATAAAGAACATCCAAGAGCAATTAATAGAACATAATCAATAGCTATGCAGTCTGCTCCACAAATCATTGCTTTTGCAACATGCTCAGCAGCAGCTATACCACCACTCGCTATAATACTCACCGAATTACGGCACTTTTTATCAGTCAGAAAATCATGTATTCTCCTTATGACAGTTGGAACATCTCCTAAATTACTTTTTCCATAAAAATCGAAATTCAAGTGAATAATCTCGATTCCTTTTCCGATTAATGATAAGATTTTATTTTCAATCCCCTCTTCTATGGGAAGAAAAACTGAACATATAATATTTGGATTTATTCGCTTTACCATCTCCAATAAATTGAGATCTTCAATTTCAACCAATCTTGATCCTTGAATTAGTTTCTTTTCAACCCGATTCGGTTTAGTTTTCAATCTTAAAGATATTGTTTTACTAAATGGTAAGAAATCTTTTGAAAAATCTGATTGAGGGAGAATTACAATTGTTCCTAATGAGTGTGCTGCTTTTATAATAGAATTTAAATTTTTATAGTTTTTTGATTTAATAGGAACAGGATTAAAAATAATAGGAAACGGAAGACTCATTAGAGCTGGAACTTCATTTAAAAGATTCTTATCCTTTCCAAAATTTAAATTTAACGATCTTCGACCTAATTCAATTATTGTAGATATATATTCCCTTCCGTGGATTCCATCCCTTGTAGGACGCACTATTTCTGACATATCAAACCAAATCGCATCAAATCCCTCTCCCGCAAAAGATCCTCCATAACCTGCACCTGATACTGGAATTCTCCCAGTTTCGGCTTGGTACGATATCTGTGATATAATCTGAGATGACCAATATTTCTCTGGAGTATAATATTCTCCAAATCCTAATTGACCATAATGAACATAATCTGATTTTTCAGTTAACTTAAATTTTGAAGTCTTTAAAGGTTGAGGCGAATTAATTCTAGAAATTGATAATCTCCAATTCTTTGTTTTTTCCATATTTCAACCACAAAGTCAACAATTAAAATTTTATAGAGCAAACATCCTTAATTTTTTGTTTAAAAATTAATTAATTGTTTTATAATCGAATATATCTATCCCTTTCCCATTCGCTAACAACAACTCGATAGGCATCATTTTCTTCTAACTTCGCGTAATAGAAGTTTTTAAACGGTTGTTCTCCAAATACCTCTTTCATAAATTCTGAATCTCGGTATTCTTGTAGCGCTTCGCTTAAACTTCCCGGTAAGGAGTTTATTCCTTCTTTTATCATTTCCTTTGTTGTTAGATGATACACGTTTCTATCTGTTGGCTCAGTGATTTCTATATCGTCTGATAAAATTCCATCTAATCCAGCTGATAAAAGGACGGCAAATTGCAAGTATGGATTTCCAGCAGGGTCAGGACATCTTATCTCGCATCGAGCAGCAGTGGTTTTACCGTGAAATTCGGGCACTCTTATTAAAGGTGATCTATTCCTAAAACCCCACGCAATATAAACTGGCGCTTCAAATCCTGGTACAAGTCGTTTATAAGAGTTAGGCCAACTACTTAAAACCGCACACATAGCTTTCGCGTGCTTAAGTTGCCCGGCGATCCACTTCTTCATAGTATAAGAAATAAAAGCTGGATCGGATTCATCGTAAAATATGTTTACTCCGTTTCTCCAAAGGCTCTGATGGACGTGCATCCCGGACCCATTTATCCCATCAAAAGGTTTGGGCATAAATGTTGCCGTCATGTTATTCTTTGCTGCGACTGTTTTGACTATCATTTTAATTGTATTCGTATTGTCAGCAGTTTCTACTGCTTTACCATAACGAAAATCGATTTCGTGTTGTCCCAATGCAACCTCGTGGTGTAAACATTCGATCTCAATTCCAAAAGCGTCGCAATATTCAGCAATCGTGTATCTCATTTTTTCGTTAATATCGTATGGATCGTAATCAAAATAACCCCTCATATCTGACGGCTTAAACTTAAACGCTGCCTCTCTTGATTGTTGTTCTAACATAAAGAATTCCATTTCTGGCGCGCAATAAAATGTAAATCCGTGTTTCTCCGCCTTTTTAACGGCTTTTTGAAGAATATAGCGAGGATCGCCTTCATATCTCGTACTATCAGGATTATATATATCGCAAAAAACGCGAGCAACCTTTCTATTGTCGTTCCTCCAAGGAACAATGTAAAAAGTGCTGGGATCTGGAAGAGCTACTTTATCGGATTCTTCTATGGCTCCATAACCCGTTACAGAACTTCCATCAAAGTTCTCGCCTATACCAAATAACTCTTCGATCCTTTTCGAATTTATCTCAAAAGACTTAATAATACCTTGAATATCGGTAAATTGAAGGTATATAAATTTAATATTTTCCTCTTTAATCTTCTCAATTACCGCCTCACATAACCCTTTCCTCTTCGGATCTTCTTTTTCAATCATTTTTTACATCAATCAATTCTTTAAGTTTTGATAATGGAAATTATTCCACTTTTTGAATAAAAATGTTATATGGAATTTATAAATTTGCTTATTAACTAGCGATTTATTTTAGAAAAAATATAAAAAAATAAAATTGTGGCACATCAAAAATCTATCTTCTTGATTTTTGAAAGCGAATAGAAATTTATGGATTCAAGAATAATCCATATCATAACTTAACATAGGGTTTTTTTCCGTACATGGAACCCCAAATTGGCATAATTCACAACCTACAATGAA
>JAUWHC010000158.1 GCA_030606095.1 Promethearchaeota archaeon
GCATTACCTATTATAGAAAATGTTTGTGGAAAACAAGGTCGTGCTTTAGGTTTAAAAGCAATGAAAAAGTTACCAGATAATAAATTAACAACTGTAGCACATGCTTTTTCAAAGAGCTTTAATCCTAAATTTGTAAAAATAATTTCAGTTTCAGATGAAAAATTTCAAATTCAAGGTACTAGGTGCCCTTTTGGTCTTGAAAATACATCTAGGGCGTTATGCGAAGCCGTTATGGCAATCGACCACGAGTATTTTCTCGAAGCGGTTAGCGATAAGATCAAACTTGAGATTCTTAAAACTGTTGCGGCAGGAGATTCACATTGTGATACAATTTACACATTAAAAGAATAGTTCGATTAAAAGATTTGATTCTTTAATCAGCTTACTAATTGCTATATGGTCTTTTTCTTGACCTATTAACTTACCATTATTTTGTGAAACTATATATCGTTCCGTCTCGTACTTAATCAATTTTTCCAAATTAAAATTATTTATACCTTATTTATAGAATTAAAAAGTAAAAGTAATAATAATAAAAAAGAATAGAGCTTATTGAGTTTCTCCGTACTTCTCTTTCCAGATAGGATCGTTGATTTGTAAGGTTCTTCTCTGAACTTTTCCTACCATGGATTTTGGGATTTCTTCTACGAATTCTATTTGCTTGGGTACTTTATAATGAGTTATGTTATCCTTACACCAACTAGTTAACTCGTCAGGAGTTATTTTACCCATGGAATCTTCATTTAATTGAACCCATGCTTTGACTATCTCGCCAGTTTCTACATCGGGTAATCCAGCAACGGCTACCTCAAGAACTGTGGGGTGATTTCCGATTAAGTCTTCGACCTCTTTAGGGAATATAGAATAACCCTTGTGTTTAATCATTTGTTTCTTTCTATCCCTAATTGTAATTTGTCCAGTTTCATCCATGAATCCAATATCACCGGTAAGACACCAAGTTCGTCCTTCCCACTCTTTAAGAGTCTCTGCAGTTGCTTCAGGTCTATTCAAATATCCTTTCATAACCTGTGGACCACAAATACAAATCTCTCCTGTGTTCTCGATTCCAAAGCCTTTTATCGGCCCCTTACTGAAGTCTTCAGAATCAAATATAGCCCAATCGGTACCTGGGTAGGGTAATCCAATTTTTCCGGGCTCATCTTTATCATTAAAGGGTCCAGCACTAACCACCGTTGTGCATTCCGTTAATCCATATGCTTCGACGAGCTTTCCTTCAGATATAGCCTCAAATTTATCCTTTACCGGTCTATGAAGGGGACCCGCTCCGCTAACGCATATTCTAAACATATTTTTTAATCGTGGCTCAGGATTGTTTTTCAAATAGCGAGTTAATCCAATAAAAAGAGTTTCAACACCTGGTAAAATCACGCCCCCTTCTGGACCTACCTCTAAGATCGTGTCTACGACTTCCTTTAAATCAGAGGGAGGTCTTGGGAACAGAATGTTGTAATCACCGCCTTCTATCACGACATTTTGGACAATAGTCATACCAAAAGCGTGAAACATGGGGAGTATTCCAACGCAAGCCATTGGATGTGTAGCATCTGGCATCCAAGAAACTGTTTGCTTCGCGTTTGTAACGCAATTAAAATGCGTGATTATAGCCGGTTTTGGTACGCCGGTTGTTCCTCCAGTCATTAAATATACTGCCGTGTCTTTTATGGGATCGATTTCTACTTTGGGAATGTCAACTTCTCCTCGTTTATTAGCCATATCAATGAACTTTAGAGCACCTGGAACTTCTCCACTTGGAATAGTTCCATCTCCAATCATTTGTTCTTTTATAGCTGGGGGAATTGCCGCAAGATCCACGATATTCGTCGAAATTACGAGGTCAAACTTATGTTTTTCTTTGATAGGCTTAATCAATCCATACATAGCATCCATGCAAATTAAAGCTTTTGCGTTAACTTGTTTAAGAACGTTTAGAATTTCTAAAGGTTTATAAGTTGGATTAATAAGAGTGGCGATTGCTCCTAATTTTACTGTTGCAAAGTATGAAATAGTGAATTGAAAACTGTTAGGAATTAGAATAGCAATTACATCGCCTTTTTTTATTCCTTGCTTTGCGAGAGAAGTTGCCAGAGAATCCGTATGTTTTTTTAAAACTCTATAGTTCATAAAGGTCTTCGAAAACCAAATAGCTTTCTTTTTCGCGTTTTCTTCACATTTTTGATCAAACCAATCTCCGAGGCTAATAACGGGGAATTCGGGGTGTTTGGGCACCCCTTCTTGCCATAAACCGGAATTAAACCATGGTTTTTTATCATCAACATACCATTTATTTGCTTTCATAAAAATTTCTACTCTTAAAATAAAGTTTTTTTAATTACAATAGTGTGAATATATTTGATTTTTATCTTTATAAATCTATTCTGCTATGAGAAATTTTAAAACATATTTAATTAGTATTTCAATCTTACTAAAAATTACTTACTCAAATTAGCCTCTATTACATCTCTAAATGCTAAAAATCACATTTTTTAGAATCTTGAATCATTACAATAAAGAATGGAAGGAATAAAGCTATTATATCAAAAAAAACATATCCTAATGCGTTAATTGGGATATCTGGAAAAAGAATCATTTTATCTGTGATAAACAAGGCTACAACTCTTGTTACAATATGAGAAACAAGAGGTATCACGATAATTCCAAGATTGCTAGAACCATTTAATTCTTCATTATTTATTGCTTGTTTAGTTGTAAAAAGTGATATCATAAACAATAGAGAGGCATGTATTAATCCAATTGGCACATTCATAAAAAATAGATAATTCTGAGATAATGAAAATAAAATTAAATTCAAAACAGCAAAAGATAAAGATATTAAAGTATATAATTTTAGAAGTCTACCAAAACCATTTTCTTTTTCAATTTTTCTTAAAATTGGATATGAGAAGCATAATAATAATATTAAGTTAATTATCTCTAAAGGATGAATAAATCCATATACTAATGAGGCTGTAAAATAACTCCACAATGAATTCGTATAGATCGAGTTAGATCCAATAGGAGAGAAGAGCCCTGAAAAAAAGTAATCAAGAATGGATAAAATTGAAATAAACATCAAAAACAATATAGTCCTATTCTTTAAATTTATTTTTTTCTTGGATAAGCTTAACGGTATCTGCTTTTTCTTAAGGCTTTCTATTTTCAATGATGATTCGATTATTAATTCTTTGGTACATTCATGTAATTCGGGTAAATGGTGAATTGGGCAAAATTGATAACCACAGTATTTATATCTAAAAGGGAAGCTATTGATTTCATTACCACAATAATGACAATACAAGATATTTCACATCTCATCTTCTAGAAACTAAATTTTATTAGGGAGGGGAATATAAATCTCAATAGTTCCTATATGATCAACCTTACTCTTATAAATACCCATGGTTAATAAATTTATTTTTGGATCTCTATTTTTTAAAACAAGGTAATAGAACCAAATCATAAAAATCTCTAAGTTTTATTCCAATCTTTTATATTAAGATCATCTATTCTCTCAAAGTGCTTGATATTTCCTGAATATAATGTTTCTTGATGTGTTATGCATATACTAGCGATTAATTCATCCATTACTCCAATAGGTTGCCCTCTATTTTTGAGATCTGAAGATATTTTGGCATATTCTTCAGCAGAATTGTTATCAAATAAATAGATATCATCTAAAGCTTCAACTACAGATTTCACCTTTATTAATCCCTTTGCGACATTTTTCATGGAATAACAGCCTTTAAATAATTCAGCTACATTAAATATCGTTGTGTTTAAAGGTTCTTCTTTTTTTTTAAGGCTTTTAATCTTCAAATAGCTTTCATTCTTACCTCTGAGATAATAAATTAATACATCCGTATCTAATACAACCATCTTCAATCACCTTAAAGTCTTGCTGGTCTTTTTCTATCTTCATAGATTACTTCAATGATTCTATCCCATTCATCATCATCTTTGAAAACTCCAGCTAAATCCTCTAGCAACTTTGTTTTAGATTTTGTTCTTTTTAGTAATCTGTTAATTAGATCAGCAAAAGATTCCCCTTTCCGCTTTTCTTTACGTAATTTATCATAAGTATCAAGGGGCAATGAAATAGTTTTATTTGCCATAATAGAATAATATCTATAAATTATATATATTTATTTGTAATTCATTACTAATTGGATAATTAGGGATTTTCATATTAAAAGGTCTTAAATTCCAAAAATTCAAATTTTCAAATCTTATCTTATAGAAACTAAATTTTATTTGGTATAGGGTCAATAATCTCAATATTTGGGATCTTCTTGAATGCTTCATCATGAGTGCATAATTTCGATATATTTTGTCCTTCCATAAAGCTTAAAATTGTAGCGTCTCTTCCCCCAATACCCGTATGCGAAAATTTACAAAAAATAGAAAAAATTGAATCAAGCTGTTCAAATTCTAGATTTCCAATTATGAAATCAATAGAAGAAAAAAATTCCCATTTCTCTTTCGCAACTGTTGGTCCTAATCGTTTAACTAAGTAATGCATTACTTCAATCATAACTATGGTATTTATTGCCAAGAAGGCATTATCATATAAATTTTTAAAATGTTCAAGAATATATTGATGTTCTGCTGTGGTTTTATCAAAAAGATAAATCCAATAATTGGAATCTAAAAAAACTATGGGTTTTGCTTCCATATACTTTTAATTACCTCTGGTGTCACTTTTTCTTCGGCAGGAGTTGTTATACAACCTACTAGATGCTTAAAAATTTGATCTTTTGTAGGACTTTTCCGTATTAGAATAGAATTATCTTTATTAACCTTAATAGATAATTTATCCCCCGATTTAATAAATAACTTCTCTCTAATCTTAGAAGGTAAGGTCAACCTACCTCTATCATCAATTTCAACTTTTCCCATGTAATTACCCATACCCATATAAACACCCATGGCTAATAAATTTATTCTTGGATCTCAATAAAAAAAAGTTTTGAAATTCTTACTAATATTTATTTCCACAACAATTTTTATACTTTTTTCCACTTCCACATGAGCATGGCTCGTTTCTTCCAATCTTTTTTGTTTTAAAGGGCGTTGGAGCAATAATTTGATGCTCAGCTTTAAATTTTTCGGCTATACTTTTAAAACGAGGTAATGTACGAGAGTAAAACATCTTCCAACCTTTACATAAAACGCTTAACTCTCTTGAAAAGTTAGGCGCTCCAAAGCGGAATTTTTGGCAATCTCCATGGCATAGATTAAGATAAGGGCATAAATTGCATACTTTATTCCAATTTGCTTTTTGATTTCCAAAGCTTTGATATTTCTTAGATAATAAAAGTTCTTCCCATGAATCGGTTTTAACATTTCCTAATAATAGGTCATCGCGTACAAAAAAATCACACGGATATACGCTACCGTCGTATTCAACAACAAAATATTGAACGCAACTTTTTCCCATACAACAAACGATATAGCGTCCGTAGACTAAATATTCCATAATTGAGTCGAATAAACGAATTGAAACCCTATTCACATCCTCTTTTATCCACTCCTCGAATAATTCGGAGAGGAATTTGCCCCAATCTTTTCCATTAATAGAAAATGGTCTAAGATTACCATCCTCATTAAACTCAACGCAAGGGATGTATTGATGAAAGAAAAACCCGTTCTCGCGGTGATATTGGTAAATTTCCCTTGCTTTTTTTACAGTCTCGTTATTTATTAATGTTAGAATGTTGAACTCAACGCCATATCGTTTAAGATGCTCTATACCGCGCATAACTAAGGCATGGGTGGGTTTCTGACCGATTGTTTTTCTGTAGTGATCGTGAAGATATTCAGGTCCATCTAAACTGACTCCCACAAGAAATTTGTATTCCCCAAAAAACTTAGCCATTTCCTCCGTTATTAAAGTAGCGTTGGTTTGAAGGCCATTACTTATTGAAGAACCAGGCAGAGCGTATTTCAATTGAAGTTCAACGACTTTTTTGAAAAATTTAAGACCCATTAACGTAGGTTCTCCACCCTGCCACCCGAAAGAATATTGTTTATTCTGATCAGTGTTCATATAACTTTTAATCATGATTTCCAATATCTCATCAGACATTCGAGGGATTTTATTGGCATTTTCTAGGTGATCTATGTAAAAACAGTATTCGCATCTAAGGTTACAATCTGCTGAGGCTGGTTTAATTAGAAGCGAGAATGGTTTCATGTTTTTTCATTATGTTTAATTTAATTAAATAAATAAAACTTTTTAGAATAGTTTAGCTTTGAGAATTATACATTCAAAATTATAATCTTAAATTACTAAAATAAATTTAGTTCGATTAAAATGAAGGAAATAGAACCTAAAGTTTTAAGCAAAGAAGAAATAGAGCGAATTCCATCAGGAATTAATGAAGAAGAACTTATTGAGTTTGATAAACACGCACTTAATTCTTTTTATGAAGCTTTAACTGCTATAGAAGCAAAAGAACCAGGATCTTCGTGGGTGAAAGTGATTGATAAAGAAGGTAATGTAAAAGAGATTCTTGATGCTACG
>JAUWHC010000433.1 GCA_030606095.1 Promethearchaeota archaeon
ACTTTATAATTTTGTATTTTGAATATTTTGTACATATCTTCTGCTAATAATAGTACGGAACCAACAATTAGGAGAACGATAATATTCCTATAAATGCCATAGAATTCGGGAGCAATTCCTATATTGACAAATGTTTCAGTGATATCATCCCAATTAAAGAATGGGAAGATTTCAGGTTGATTCATCAAGATTAACATTAATGGTATTGGTGCCAACTTAACAACGATCGTTATAATGTGAATAAGTTGGTGTGTACTAGGTTGTCGATTACCAATAATTCCTCTCGTAATGTCTAACGCACCCTCAGCAGCTATGAAAGCTCCAAAAATGCGAAGCAATATAAGAAATTGTACATCCAGTAAATCTGTAGGAAATGGCAGAAATAGGAATATGCATCCAATTAGTATTACAACACCACCACCAATAATTTCACCGATTGGTTTTATGAATGGTTTTAACGGTTTACCCGTTTTCCGGGAAATTGGCCAACCTTTCTCCTCAGCGGTTTCAGCTAAAAGTTTCTCCTTCGTTAAGTCTTTTCTAGATTTAAAATCCTCAGGAAAGTAGCCTTCCATCGATAGTACTACGAAAATAAGGGATATTATAACAAAAGATATTACTAAACCCCCTTGAATTCCCGAAATTATTAAAAAAAGAACCTCTACGAAAGGTTCGCCTCCAAGGATTAAGTCAAAAACTATATGAGTAACTATGTTTATAGCGACTATTACTGAGAACACTATCAACAAAACTTTCGTGTATAATGGCCACATTTCTTCTGTTATATATACTTTTGGCGTTCCACGACGCTTATATTCTTTAGCAATGCTCTCTGGAGTCCCCATGTGGGAAATTGCTGACTTTACTGAACTTTCTGTAGGATTTCCAGTTTCTGACAATTCTTCTGCTTTACTCCAAATGTGTTCTTCAAGTTCAGCTAGAATATCTTTATGCTCCTTCTTTTCTTTTAACCAATCAGGTAGTTTTGCCTTCACTTCTTTTAAATATTCCTTAATTGTTTTTTCTATAATTTTTTCGCTCATTTTATAAACCTCTTGTATTTAATTCTTTTTCTATATTATGACCGCATACGTCACAAAATCGGAGTTCTTCGTTACTAAGATCAATTTTATTAGCACACATTGGACAAAAAAGGTACTTATCTTGTTTTAAATTTACCTTTACATCGAATAAAGGCGCTATTGCTTCAGTAAGTTTGGAAAAAAATCCTGATAGATAATAGTATATTTTTTCACCATGTTCAGTTATGTAATAAAATTTTCTTTTTCTACCAGTTTCTTCTTTTTTAGATTCGATTATCCCATCAGATTCTAATTTTCTAAGAATTGGATATAAAGTACCTTCTACAATGACTAACATGTCATTCGTTTGGTCAGATAAATCTTTTAAGATTTGATAACCATGTGAACCGTCCTCACCGGCTTGTATAATTATGGATAGTATACAAAGTGAACTTATTCCACGATTAATCTCAGTTTCTTGTTTTTCAACGTAATCTCGAAAAAAACTTGAAGCGATTAAAGCCTTTGAGTCTAATTCTCTCACGCGTTTTATCATGTTTTTCAACTCCATTTATTATTTTTTAATTAATTTTTAGAATAGTATTTTATCAACACTGTTTATTATATAGTATTAGTAAAATACTATATTTAAATGTTTTCATTTTTTATTATTTGTAAAATAAAAGCTTTTTATGCTTCACTTATTCATATTTATCAGAATAACAATGGATTTATCTAATAATCTAAAAAACAAACTTGAAAGCCTTATATCTTTTTTAAATACAAAAAAAATATTAGTTGCATTTTCTGGTGGAGTTGATAGTAGTTTACTTGCTTTTCTTTCAAATAAATACGCAAAAGAAACGCTACTTGTAACTGAGAAGTCAATACTTTATCCTGATGATGAAATTAAATTAACTAGCGAATTTGCAAAAAAATACAGCATAACGCACTTGATAGTCGAGCGTGATCCTTTAAAAGATGAAAATTTTAGGGTTAATCCTAAAAATCGGTGTTATATTTGTAAAACAGGTTTATATAAGGATATTATAAAAATCAAGGAAGAAAGGAATTTCGATTTAATATTAGATGGATCAAACATCGACGATCTTTCAGATTATAGACCAGGAATGCAAGCTTTAAAAGAATTAAATATTACAACTCCTTATATAGGTTTCAAGATTAACAAACAAGAGATTAGAGATATATGCAAATACTTTAACTTAGATGTACAATCGAAACCTTCAATGGCGTGTTTTTCATCGCGTATACCCTACGATCAAGATATCAACGAGGAGAAATTAGAGATGATTAGAGAGGCTGAAAAATTCTTGAGAAACTCATACAATTTAAATCAATTACGAGTTAGATTTCACGAAGGAAAGCTAGCGCGAATCGAGCTGATGCCCGAAGACATTATGAAAGTTATGACCAATGAAAACATTGAAAAAATTAAAACTAAATTCAAACAATTAGGATTTTGCTACATTACAATTGATTTAGAAGGATTTAGGTCTGGATCACTAAACGAAGTTCTTACTTTTAATGAAGAAGACTAAATTAT
>JAUWHC010000026.1 GCA_030606095.1 Promethearchaeota archaeon
GAACCTTCAAGAATGGTACGATATCGTTCAATCAAACGCTTCAGACCCTGTATTCGTGCTCGTTGGTGGAAAGGTCGATTTAGCTGACGCTAGACGAACTGTTAAGCGAGAAGAAGCTGAGGAGTTTCAGAAAGAACATGACATCCGTTTTCTTTTTGAAACGAGCTCAAAATCGGGTGAAAATAATAAGATTATATTTGAAATGTTAATTAAAGAAATACAAAAAAAAATGGGTTTGGGTTAATTACTTTACTCTAGTAAGTCTTTGAATTCATCTATGTTTAAATGCAAATATTTAGCAGTAATTAAATCTCTACCTAACAAATTTAAGAAGTTTTTCTTTCTCTTCTTATTTATGAACTTTTTCATTTCGCTAAGATCGGGCTCTTTATTGGTAACTTCGATTAATTTCTTCTTTATTGCGTGGTCTACGACTTTTTGACCTACATCAGTCCTAACAATCAAAAACGATTCTCCAGAACCTTTAGGTGCGCCCCATGGACTATAAGAAATATCAGAAAACTCTGCAGTGTAATCAGTACAATATTTACAGCCCGCCATTCCACCAGAAGAGCAAGCAAAGCCTATCTTTAGGGAAGTACGTTCTGCCCCCGTGTTAAAATCGCTTGTTAAAATTTTTGCAAGACCTTGAAGATGACATGGATTCGCTATAATACCAATATCCCGCTTTCTATCCAAATAAGCTCTTCCAATTCCAGTGATTAAAGGCCCAGCGTTTTGATTGGGATTGTTAGGAATGTATTGCTTAGCATCCTTCGCGCTATCAACAACTACAGGAAAAGCGACAGGTGGTTTTTTGCTTTTAGGTTTGCTCAAAACAAAATGTTTAACAATTCCAGAGTCGAATGCGGCTGAAACTAAATTGTATAAAATCTCATCTTTATTTTTGGATTTAACCTGAATTATATCTTTATAAACCCCAACAGCTAAGTCAACGCGATTTTGACCGAACATTTTTTGTTCAATTTCGGAAACAGGAAGGAAACTTCGTGGGCATGCATTATAGCACAAACCAACAGTCTCAGCACATTCGTCAACGACATAAGCTAATCCCGTTTCTTTATTAAAATCCATATGTGGGCAAAACGCGTTACAACTTCCGCAATGAATGCATAAACCAGCATAAATTACTTCATTTTCAAGTTCTTGACTAGATTTTTCAATCTTCATTTAATTAGACACTTTAATATGTATAATTTTTATAGATAAAAATTAGTTTTATAAAATGGAACATAAAATATAAAGCTAGTGTGAATATTCACACTCTCTACTTTCTAAGCCCAAAACCGCATAAATTAAGGTTTAAAAATTTCGGCATTTTTATTTTATACCCCTAGCAAACACATATATATTTAGGATTCCTAATATTTTCTTGTTAAATTATTTTTAACCGAAATCTAAGGTCCTATTTATGATGTCTAATCTAGAAGAATACCTAGAAAATATATGTAAGAAAAATGTAGGAATTAGCGCAATCATAGTTGTGGGTAATGAAGGCTTACCCATTGCTTCTTTTGTAGATGAAAACACCGACCGTACGCTTATTGCCGCGATAGGTGCAGCTCTAAGGTGGATAGGAAGACAATTTATTGGTGAAATAATAGCTGGTAATCTAAAACGAATATTAATTGATTGTTCTAATGGGGCAATATTAATACAACCGTTAAACCACTATGGAATCTTACTTGCTTCATGTAAAAGCGCCACTTTATTAAACGAACTTGACATTGAATTTATCGAGTCTTATTTTTCGTCTAATCCCCCAGATTCGGTAAATAGCATAATAATGTAAGCTTAAGTAATTTAGAGAATGAAATAATTTTTACATATTGAAATTATTAGATGTTAAGTCTATTGTTGCATTTTATACCTCTCGGGTAAAATGCTTAGAAAACGTAAGAAATGAAGAATAGACCAAGCCATTTAGCATTCCTTTTCATCATCTTTTAAAAAACGAGAACAAGTATCGTCCAATTTCTTTATTATATGATTTCGATCTTTCCATATAATCCATGTGCTTCCTGATTTTTCAAAATGAAATCCATCGTATTCTTCTTTTATTTTAGTTAACGTTTTTTTCACGAAGCTCCACGAAAATCTGGTTTTCTCAACTACTTCAGCGATTGCGATTGGATGATTCAGTTCAAGATTATTGTTAAAAAAATCAATAATTTTTTGGAAACCCGTTTTAGGAGCTGAATCTTTTTCATTCATTTTTCTTGAAGAAATAATAGTATCGATTATTTAGATTAATACATGCGGTAAATTAATATTTATTCTTGAAAAATTATTTACTTAAAATTTTGATATCTTAATTTTAGCTTTATGATAGATTATTTTCTCATTTTTAGAAAATTACCAGATTTCATTAAGTTGCACGGTCTAAAATAGGCTATTCCAGTAAATTCTGAAAGATCATCTAACATCTGAGACCATTTTTCGTAATTCTTTTTACCGGCTCCAAAAGGTCCGGGCATGTCCATTCCAGCTAACATAGTATCGTCAATTATTTTATATCCAGAAACAATTTTTTCCTCTAATAATCTACAACCTTCGTTTAATTGGATTGCGTAATAGTGTTCTGGACTAAATAATCCTGCTTTTTCATAAAAGCTAATTTTTGGCTTTCCTTCAAACCACTCATAAATACCTTTTCCCGATTTTCTCCCAAAATTTCCAGCTTTAAGAAGATTTGTGAGCGTTTTACCTGGGGCAAATTCTGGTGATATCTCTTTGACAAAATAATTCATAACATCGCAAACAACATCCAAACCTAAGTAATCCCATTTAGCTAAGGGCCCTAATTCAGGGGAAGATACAAAATCACTGTCAATTTTTTCATAAGGTATTCCTTTATCCGTAGCCATATCTAAAACCCAATTAAAAAGGAGACTTGTCGCAATGGTTAAGCGGTTTACAATAAAACCTGGACTTTCTTTTTCTATTTTTGCGATATATCTTTTGCCTTTGAGCGCTGGTAACTTTTGACCAATTGCTATTCCCAAGTTAAACGCTTCTTGAGTTGTTTTTTCTCCTTTTATTAATTCAATTAATCGGAGTAATGGAATAGGCGTAAAAAAATGCATCCCAATTACTTGTTCGGGTCTGTTTGACGCTTCGGCGATTTTAGAAATGCTCATCGTTGATGTATTTGTTGCTAATACAGCATGTTCTGGCGCGTGTTGCCCTAATTCTTTGAATAAGTCTTGCTTTAATCCCATTACTTCGGGTATCGCTTCTACGATAAAATCTGCTTCTTTAATAGAATTAATTAGATTTTTATCAATAACGAGGTTTTTAATTAGAGAGAGCGTGGTTAATCCTTGGCCTAGCTTTCCTTTAGATTCAATTTTTTCTATACCAAGTTTAATAAATTTTTTCGCGTTATTTAGAGCATTTTCGTTGATGTCGTTCAAAATAACCTCGTCAAATATATCTGACATTAAAGCAACTTGGGCTATTTCCCTCCCCATAGTTCCCGCACCAACAACCGTAAATGTTTTAATAAGACTTAAATCAACCATTATATCTTTCAACTTTTAGAATTTTTAATTAATAAAGAACGAAATTTATCAATCTATTATATATGAAATCGAAAATCATATAAAAAAGATATTTATTACAAATTGAGATAATAAAAAAGCACCTATGCCTAAGAAAATAGAAATTGGGAGCCCGGGCAAAATTTTATTCTTTTTTAATCCTGATATTGTAATTCCTGTTCCGATCAGAATTGCAACTGTGGTTAAAATCATAATTATTACATTATTTGTATAAATAAGGACGCTGGAAGTAAGTAAACTGTAAAAAGCCAAATCTCCGATACCAATCTCTAGACTAGAGGTATCGTAGATCGACTCACCGTTTTTAATTTTTTCCTTTATTTCTGCTTTTGTTAAGCTATCTTCATCGTCATTTTGAGAAGCTATATCTATCATAACTTTAATTGGACCATGTTTATAAAGAACGCCAAAGATATCCCAAAGCGAGATGCCAATTAATATAGCTAACGTGCTCCAAAAGGGCAAAATAATACTCATCGAAGCACTAATTAATAAACTGACATATAAAACGATTATGTTTTTTGTATTAATTGATTTTGAAGTAAAGTATTTGTAGAGTAGTAGAGAGACTAAAATTGTCGTTAATATTGGCAAGAAGATATTAATAAATAGATAATAAAGGTTCAAAACGAAAGGAGTTTCAGGAAATTGAACAAAGATTAAATATATAATTACCTCGGAAAACATAAGAGTCATAAAGAAACTTATAAAACCAAAACTCACTCCAAAAATGTATTTTAAAACGTCTATTCCAAATTTTTTTATAAAAAAGACGATAACAAACGCTGAAACTACTGCCACTATAGTGAAAATAACTCCGTTCAATACGACGGCCAAGGCACCAAATTCGTCTTCAGGGAAGTAGCTTTCTTCAATCTGAATACCCGCAACAAAAAATGTGAGATAGGCTAAAATAGCAGCAAAAACAATAACTATTACAATAGGTAAAGGGTATAACACAGATTTAATTCTGTATGTAGGTAGAAAGTGAGGTATTAAATCCTTTTCTACTACTTCTTTTTGCTTCTCGTTAATTTCCAAATTTAATTGAGCATCTCTTTGGTCATCGTCTTGAGAATTTATTGTTTTAGGGTTATCCGACATTGCAATATTAGGAAAGATTTTTATAATAATTATTTAAACTAATAAAATTATTAATACCTTAAATAGATAATAATTATGTATAAAAAAAGAGTATAATCGTTTGTTAAAACTATTTTATTATGTCAAAATTTCAAATTGGTAAAGATATTTCAAATAAGCAAACTCTAGCATTACCAATAAGGCAATCTACTTATAGACAAATTATTTTTCCATGTCATTTGGGAATTATTTCTATAGGTAATGTTTCAACTTCTATGTTAAACAAGTTGAGATTTCATTTGGATCAAGCATTCGATTCTTTTTTTTTTGACATTCAGTTTATAGAAGATACAAATTTACACCCTGATATGTTTGAATTAGGGGTTAAGGAGGAGTATAATTTATTAAATAAATCTTCAGAAAAGGTCCTCCTCCAACCAACTAATAAATTTTATGAAATTATTGTTGATAAAAAATTTGAATATAATTTCGATATTGGCGTAGGATTGACAAATTTACCAATCTATTCTAGTAGTAATGAAAACTTATTATTTCTGTTTGGAGAGGCTCATATCAAATACATGTGTGCTATAGTGTCTACTCATAACCTGATAGATTTGTTTAATCCTGAAAATCATAAATTGAAAAAGATAGAAAGGAGGATCTATAAAGAAGTAATTCATGAAATTGGACATTTAATATTAGATTGTGGGCATTGCCTTAACGATTATTGTGTTATGCGCTTCTCTAAAAATATTAAAGAAATTGATAGTAAATCTATTTATCTATGTGAGAAATGTAAATTAAAACTAGAAAAAGTTAGAGAGAGAAATAATTTTTAAAAGGTTACATTTGGCAAGTGTAGGATAAATTCTTTTACCAACTCCACACGAGTTTTTCTATCTTCTCTATTGTATCGTAAAGGATAGAGTTCGTTAATTGTGAAATTGTATAACTTTATCCATGTTTTTGCGATTTCGCTTACTTTATAATCTTGAGCTACTTTTTGAGCATTTTTTCCAAATTCTGTCCTAAGATCGTCATCTTTTAATAACTTTATAACGGAATCTTTAAATTGATCGAGATTATTTGCCAAATATCCCGTTTCACCATGTCGAATTATATTGCTAATTCCACAAGCATTAGCTCCAACACAAGGAGTTCCCTGAGCCATCGCTTCGAGTAGTACAAGCCCTTCAGCTTCAATCCACGACCACAAGCATGTTAGATCTGCTGTATTATACAATTTTAATAAATCTGGAAAAGGTATTCTGCCAGCATACGAAACAAAATCTCGATATTGTTTCTTTTTAATTATTCTTTTTACGTTGTCAGTTGATGGACCATCGCTTCCAACTAATAATAGGTGAGCGTTAGGAATTTCTTTATGTACTTCTTTAAATATTTTAATAATATCTATGGGGTGTTTTTCTGGAGATAGCCTTGATGCATATAAAAGGACCTTTTTACCTTCTAAATTATATTTTTCACGAATCCCATTTTCTTTTAAATTTTTAAAATATAAATCGTGAATACCATTTGTCATGCAAATCATTGGTTCTTTAAATCTGTAATCTCTTAACAATTCTTTTTTGGATTTTGTAGCGACATGAACAAAATCGTATTTATCTACTATATGGCGTTCGTATCTCCAAATAAGGTCGCCTTTTGTCATTAGTTTACCAACGATCGGAACATATTGAGCCGTGTAATACTGCATAGGACTATTATGAGTTCCTATCATTGGAATCCCTAAATATTTGGCCCAATTTACTGCCATGGATCCAACAACAGCATGCGTATGGATGTGGGTAATATCGAGATAATCGTGTTGGCAGAAAAAGATTTTATGTATAGGGGCACTTAAAACAAAACCCGTTTTAGGACCTATAAGTACACCACCAACGTCGTGAAAATGTAAAGTTTTCGGCTTTTTGTACCCATTTTGAATTCGAGGAGCAAAAACATGAACATTATGACCAAGTTTTGCGATCGCCTCGGATAAAAATCGAACAGCATGAGCAGTACCGTTAATCTGACTGTACATTGCGCTGAAAAAACCGATATCAAGTACCTGTTTAGCCATAGTTATTATTCACAAACAATAATTTTAATTGTATTGTATGTTTATCTAGAAGTTTATTTATTTTTTAAACATAAGTTTTTATTAAAATATTCACGATTTCTTATTAAAATCGTTGAAACCGTTAGTTTTTTATATAAAAATTTTTGATTGAGATTATTTTATTAAATAATGAAGTAATATCCAGAGGATTTACTGTTATTACGCAATTTTTAGGCAAGCTTATTTGGAAATAATGATTTAAATATTAGTGTGAGATGTGCCGAAATATCATATGAAAAAAGAAGAAAGGGATATAACGGACAAAAATACGATAATTGAAATATTGAAAAACGGAAAGTTTGCGACGATTTCAATGTGTAGAGTTAACGAACCTTACATCGTAACTTTAAGCTATGGTTTTGACTTAAAACGGAATTCTTTATACTTCCACAGTGCAAAAGAAGGGTTAAAGGTTGAGATTTTAAGGGAAAACTCGAATGTGTGTGGCACAGTAGTGGAGGATCTAGGTTATGTTATGAACGATTGTTCTCATAAGTACCGTTCTATCGTGTTCTGGGGTAAAATGGCAACTGTAGAGGATTTGGAAGAAAAAAATACGGATTTAACATCGTTTTAAATCACTTAGAAGATAATCCAAGTAAAGTGAAAAAAAGATTCCTTAAAAATGAACAAGCATACGATAATATATATATAATAAGATTAAAAATTATTGAGATGACTGGAAAAACATCGTTGTAAGTAATTTTTATTTAAACAAATAATTTTAAGAAAACAGAAAAATTTTTTTTAACCGCATGATATTTTTATAGTATGGACCCTGCTGAAGAAAAAAAAATTGTCGATGAAATACTAGAAAATAGAGCTTTATCTTATTCTATTGAATTATTAGAAGTTGAAGGAGACAAATACACTGTACGAAATAATTTCGGCTCAACTGTAATATATAAGAAAAAGGGAAGTAATTACTTCTTAGAAGACGAATTAGATTAAATTTTTATTTAAGTTCAATGAATTTACTTTTAGTATTCTGCTTTTAGAACATTTGCTTGATTTTTATTTAATTAGGAGATTAGGATCCCACAAAATGCTTAATACTATATAGAGTAATAGTAAACTAACTAGCTATGTTATTTTATAACAAAAAGTTATCAAAAGATTATTAATTGAGGAATATTAATAAAAGACAATTATATTTTTTCATACATAAAATTATAAAATTATTTTTTTATTAATTTAATATAGAATATTTTTTGGCTAAACTCATGAGAAAAAGAAAGCTCAAATCTAAAAGTATTGATGATATGTACAACGAACAATTTCGAGCGGTTATAGACAATTATACATCTCTTTCTATATATAATAAAAAGAGAAGGTCTTTTTGTATTATTCGAAAGAACTTAGCAAAAGATTATGAAATTGAAGTTGAGGCTTCAGAAGCGCCAGTATTAAACAAATTGCTTGAGTCGCCGCAACCTTTTGAAAGTTCAATGGCTAATCTAAAAATTTTAGAGGATGAAATTTTTCCCTTAGTTGATGCTTTTAAAAATGTGTTTGGAGAGGAAAAAGAGTTAAAATTAAAATCTATTAAACTAGCAATTGGAGGAAGTAATACTGATTACGTTACAATCGGAGAAGATGATTTAACAAAGTATGATGTAAAACCAACTCTCAGTGGATTGAGGGATTTTATTAAAGAAAACTGTGATAGTATTTTAGGCTTTCTTGATAGTGAATATATTAGTGAAGAAGGAAATGTCATTTATTTAAAGTGTGAAAAAAGGGATGTTTCTGACAATATTTACTCTATAAAGGTCAAAATCCTTGCGTCAATGCAACAACGAGGATTTTTCCTACAAGAAGAGCATAAATACTATGGTCTACAATTATTTATTATTATAGAATCAAGAAAACCGAATGACGACAAATTATTTAAATTTTTAAAAGAGTTAGGAATCGATTGGGAATTGATCTTTTTCAGAAGAAGGTTAGCAATCCACGATTGGACTGAAATCGAGTGTCAAAATAATTCTGAAAACCTTAAAAGCTTTATAAGAACAAAGTATGACACATTAAATTATTTTGACATAAACAACATCATTAGAATAATAGTTAAAAATCAATTAACTTTCAATGTGGCAGATAAAATGGCTTCTTTATTATACAAGATGAAATCTGAAAGAGCTACAGAATTACAAGAAAAAAAATATCAATACGACCCATTTTTAGATGAATCAATACAAAATGAGAGAAATTATCGAAAAACACGCTATATCGATCAAGCACAACCTGTTGACGAATATTCTCTAACCTTAAAAAAAGCTGAAATTGCTGCAGCAGCTAAAATAGCTTGTGCTTATTTAGGAATCCATAAACAAATTAAAGTTGATAGAGATATCTCCGATGCAGAAATATTAAAATATCAAGAGGAATTAACTAATTTTTAGATTTTTGAACCGTTATTTAACATAAATAAAAAAAATTAGAGTAATTTTGATAAAATTAGTTTTAACTTAACTTATAGGATTCTTTTAACAAATTATGGTTAATTTCACCAACTGTAATACTCTTTCCTGTTTGAACATTTGATACTGTATAAATAGCTGGAGCGAATAATCCTGGATCGATCGCATAGAAATCATAATTAGCTGCTTTAAATGTTTCTAAAAATGGTCTTCCATAACTAGACGAAGTATTAGCTGGAGCCTTTTTAAGCAGATCAAAGATTTCGTCTTGTTTGTCCTTTTCGACATCAATTGTATAGTAAGTCATACCAGCTGCACTAATTGAATCATTAGTTCGCCCCATAGCTCCAAGATCATCTTTAGCGATAGGGGCTATTGTAGCTGTTCCAAATCCGTCTTTGAGCACATCTAAAGGAAAATGTATTTCATGGAGTTTATGTATACCCGTTTCTACAATTCTAGCAGCAACTTGGATAGACCCCGTTAAACAAGCAGTAGGTGCGCAGACGGCATAAGTCTTACTTGTATCTACTCCACATTTTTCTGCTACTATTGCCATCACTTCTTCGTTAGGCATCTTTGCGGTTTCAAAAACGATCACAGCACAGTCCGAATCGTCGGTGTATTTAATTTCTTCAAATAACTTTTCAACTTTACTTTTAGCTCTAGCAGGTCCTGAACCTAACGATTGAAAAATTGTCTTTTTTTTTTTTACACCTTCTTTTTCTACCTCTTTTTTCAACTTTACATTCCACCCAGCAAGCTGTGATGCCATACAAGATATTATTGGTTCGGAAGTATAAACATTGACACTCGGCATATAATGACCATCTAAGTTATAGGAAGTAAAATCAACTGTTCCTAATCCGCCCATACAAATTTCACCAACTAATTTTCCCCCGTTCCACGAGGCATTTGTCATATCTAAGACTGTAGCGCCACTATCAAATTTATGTATTTCGGCTTTATAAAATTCTTTATTTTCAATTATTTTTTCAACAAGCTTTAAAGTTAGCTCATTAATTTTGACATGGTGTGTCATATTTTTCACTTAATATTTTTTTTTAATTGAGTATTTAATATTAAATTCTTATTTTAATATATTAAATTAAGTTTATATTAAAATTTTATAAAAAAAATGAATAAAATACATACAAAACTTAAACTTTTAACCTCTGATCTAACAGAAACGATAAAATGGTTTCAAGATCATTTAAAAGAATCTGAGGCTTCTGTTCAGATATATACTCATTTAGATGCAGATGGGCTAACATCTGGGGCAATTCTTGGGAAAGCCCTATATAGAGAGCGTATTCCTTTTCAGATTTCTGTGTTAAGACAATTAGAAAGAGAAGAAATTTTAAAAATCGCAGAAAAGGTTCAGGACTATAATAATTTGGTGATTTTTTCTGATTTTGGAAGCGGACAATATTTAGAACTCGATGATAAATTGAATAATGATAATAAAAATACTCCTTATATTATTTTAGATCACCATTTTCCCCAAAATATTTCAGATAAGAATGACGATAAAATTAAAGAAATTTACCAAAATTCGAAGCCTTGGCATATCAATCCTTATTTTTATGAAATTGATGGTAGTAAAGAAATTTCTGGAGCAGGAATTTGTTACTTCTTTGCTAAAGCGTTAAATGAGAATAATTTAGATTTATCTCCAATAGCACTTATAGGAGCAACTGGTGATATTCAAAATCAAGGACCTAACAATTCTTTTACAGGGTTAAATTCTGTTATTTTAGAACATGCCACTAAGGCAGACTTAGTCGAAATGGTAAATGACTTGAATTTTTCTCCTATTAAACCTATAAACGAAGCAATAGCTTACTCCAGCGATATTAATCTACCGGGATTAAGTGGAAATACGAGTAAAATGTTAAAATTTTTACAAACTTTAGGAATTTTAATGGAAAATACAGAGGGAAATATAAGAACTTTAAACGATTTTAACCAAGAAGAAAAACAGAAAGTTTCTTCGGCCATAATTAGATATATATCTCTTAAACTCGATGTTGAGCCTTCTGAAATTGTAAAAAAGCTTATTATTAATAGGTATATATTAAAAAATGAATTAGTTGGTTCTGAATTACACGATTTAAAAGAATTTTCTTATCTTTTAAATTCATGCGGAAGGAGTAATAATGGATCGCTAGGAATTGCTATTGCAATGGGTGATAGAAAAATCGCTTATAAGAACGCAAAAAAACAGTTAATAGAGTACAAGAAATCTTTAGGGCAAGCATTATCATGGATACAGAAGGAAAATAAAATTCAACTCAAAGAGCACATCCAATTTTTTTTTGGAGAAGAAGTCATATCAGAAAATATTATTGGTACAATTGCTTCTATGTTAATATTTAGTAAAAACGATATAATAGAAAAATCAAAACCTATTTTTGGGTGTGCAAAAAGAAAAGAGGAGGAAGTATATAAAATATCGGGAAGGGCACATGAAAGTATTGTGAAAAAGGGGGTAAACCTTTCAGAGGCGATTAGAGAAGCACTAAAACTTTCAAATTTAGACGCATTAGGGGGCGGTCATCCGCCAGCTGCAGGTACAAAAGTCCCAGTTGATAAAATTGATGTCTTTTTAGAAAATTGTAATAAAATTATTAAAAAGCAATTACAAGAATAGCGAAATTGTTTTTTTAATCTTAATTTTTCTATATCTTATAAATTTCACCGATTTCAGGAGCAACTGAATTAAAACCTTTGTCTGACAAATCGTAAGCAAATGATGTTGTTGATTTTGCATCTCCATGTATACAAAAAATAAATTTTGAGTCGTTTTGAAACTTTAAATCTTCGATATATTTGTGTAAATGAATTTTATCCGCGTGGCTAGAAAAATCATAATAATCTACATTACATTTTGCCTTGATATAAATATCTCTTGTACGATAATTCCTACTGTTTCTTTCTTTAAACTCGAAAATTCTTTCGTCAATTAATTTTTTTCCAGGTGTCCCTTCGACTTGATATCCCACAAGAAAAACAGCTGAGCTTGGGTCATTTAAGATTGAGCTGATATATTCAAGAGCTGCACCTCCCTTTAACATACCCGATGGAGATATGATTAAACCATCTGATCTCTTTTTAACATTCTTTCTTTTTTCTCTAGATGTTATTAATTGAGCTTTTTTGAAAGCAGACTTATATTCAGCAAAATTTCTGAAAGAATTAGGAAATTGAGCGTACTCTATCGAAACTTTTCTTGCTAAACCATCGAGAAATATTTCACTTTTAAAATTGTATTTTTGCAAAACCATCAAGATTTCTTGTGAGCGAGCAACCCCAAAAGCAGGAACGAGAACCTTTCCGCCATTTTCGATAATATTTAGGGTATCATCAGTAAATCTTTTTTCAAGTTCCGCTCTTATGGGATGTTCTCTTAAAGAATACGTGGATTCCGTAATTAAAACATCAATTTCAGGCAATTTAGAAGGTTTAGCGGGAGAAACTAGGTTCGTTTCTTGAGTATTGATATCTCCCGTGTAAAGAATTCTCTTATTATCGACTTCTACTAATATAGATACGCTACCAGGAATGTGTCCTGCGTCGTAAAATGTAATATAGAAATTATCGTCAATCTTCTGGCGTACTTCGTTGCTAAGAAAAGAAGCGTTTTTAATTGTTTTTTGTAACTCTCTATACCCAAACGGGTAAGGATAATTGGAGATTTTAATCGTATCTTTTATCAATATCTCTGACATTCTAAGTGTTAGAGGATTGGTAAAGAGGGGAATGTCTTTGTTTTTATATAAAAAAGGTAAAGCTCCAGAATGATCTACATGGCAGTGAGACAACGCAATAGCTTTAAGATTGCTAAAATCTCCCTCTAAAGGTAATCTCTCTTCGCCCTTGAATCTAATACCATAATCTAAAATACATTGTGCCCCATTATTTGACTCAATTAGGACTGCTGACCTCCCTACTTCTCTACATCCTCCAAGAAATTTTATTTGCGGCATTGTTGCTTTATTTTAGATAATTTATTGTGCTATAAAATATCAAAAAACTTTTTACTTAGTTAAAACAATCCAAAAATATCAAGTTTTTTATTTAGTATTATTCAAACATTGAAAAAAAGGGATTGAAATATGAAATTAGAAGGAAAAGCTGATATTGGAATTATTGGTGGGACAGGTTCAGGTGTTGAACTTGATAACATTGAGGATATAAAGGTATATACACCCTATGGAAATACATCTGATTTTGTTAAAGTTGGTGAATTTAAAGGAAAGAAGGTAGCGTTTATATCTCGTCATGGAGCTGGGCATACAATACCACCACATAAAGTAAATTCTAGAGCTAATCTCTGGGCTTTAAAAAAATTGGGAGTAAAATATATAATTTCACCTTCAGCAGTTGGATCTCTAAAAAAGGAGCATGATAAGCGCAAATTTGTAATGGTTGATCAATACATTGATAGAACTAAAAAAAGATTGGATACTTTTTATGAAGGTGGGCAAGTCTGTCACATCAGCCAAGCGGACCCTTATTGCTCTTATTTAAATAAGTTATTTTACGACACTGGAAAATCTATTGAGGGGTTAGAAATTCAAAACGGTGGTACATATGTTTGTATCGAAGGACCTCGATTCTCAACTAGAGCAGAATCTAAAATGTTTAGACAATGGGGCGGAGATATCATTGGAATGACAACATATCCAGAAGTAGTACTAGCTGCCGAAAAAGAGATATGTTATTGTTGTATTGCGATGGTGACTGATTTAGATGTGTGGGCAGGAGAATGTTCAATTTGTGGAGTTGTTGAAGTTCAAGAAAAATGTGCGAAATGTGGAGGCCCCGTAGAAAAGCTCGCGGTAAGTATAGAAGAAATTTTAGGAACAATGGAGAAAAATGC
>JAUWHC010000363.1 GCA_030606095.1 Promethearchaeota archaeon
TTAATGGTGTATTATTCACTCTTTCAATTTCAGTTTCCCAAAAATCTAATATGTCGAAACTAACACCATTTTCTGAGATCGAAAAAGACAGTTCGTAATTTTGTTTTGATGTACTAATAAAATTTGTTATAAAATTCGATGTTAACAGAATTAAAATTAATGTAAAAAAAACAAGGTATACATTTTTCGTTTCCTTTCTATTAAACCCAAATTTTGGACGCATTATTAACTTAAGTTAAAATCCTTTGTTAATTAAAAAATTATTCTTATTTTTTATAAATTCTATTATCTTAAGTTTAGTTTTTTAGAAATGAAATATTCATAATATCATGCTAAATGCTTCTGAGATTGTGAAAGAGATACAAAGTAAATACAAAATCATTGGGAGAATTGAAGAACTAAAAAAAATTGTATTAGCTCATTCAGTAGGTAAGAATATTTTATTAGAAGGTGCGGTAGGAACGGGAAAAACGAGAATCGCAAAAGCAGTTGCTTCTTATTACGATATTGGTTTTGCTCGAATAGACTGTTCAGAAGAAACGCTTGCTCATAATTTGGTTGGCTATTGGGATCCACCAATGGTGATTTCAAAGGGTTACATAGAAGACGCTTATGTTTATGGGCCACTTACTTCATCGATGCTCAAAGGGGGCTGTCTTTTTATTAACGAAATAAACAGAATGCCTGAGAGCACTCAAAACTCTCTTTTAACTGCATTAGACGAAGGTACGATAGAAATACCTAAACTAAAAACAATTAAAGCTCATAAAAAGTTTTTTGTCATTGCCACACAAAATCCTGCTGCTCATATAGGCGTGACCGTTATAGGAGAGGCTTTAAAAGATAGATTCATTTGGATAAAATTAGATTTCCAACCTCCTGAAGAAGAGATTCTTATTATTAAACAAGAAGCCAATCTGAGTAATCCTAGTAGCGATAAAATCGCAATCATTTCACAACAAATAGTTCAAATTTCAAGAAATAGTACTTCAATACGCAGGGGTAGTTCGATAAGAGGCGCAATTGATTTGGCAGAGTTAATTTCTAAATCGGAAAATGAAAATAGTTCAAAAAATTGGGTCGATGCGGCAATTATGGCTTTGTATAATAAGATTGACCTTGAAGATGGCGTAACCAGTTCTAAAACCGAAATTATCACAGATATAGTACTATCAGTTTTAAACAAAATGGATTTTCAATAATCGATGATTTCTCTGCGGAGGATTCCGAGGAGATTGAGAGTAAAAGACTCCATGTTAGGTTTACGGAAAGGATTCCCGATGGAGAGATCTTAAGATATGAAATAATTCGGAAAAAAAGGAAAAAACCAGATTATTACCAGCATTTGGCAAATACATTAGACTACAAACAAATTAAGGAACTGACTTACTTAGCCATTCAACACAAGAATCTCGAAGCGATGTTAGGCTTACTTAAGTCCAATGTATACGCCGCAACCGACGCTTTGGATTGTGACGAAGGTGTGAAGTTCTTCACAGAAAAAGCAAAAAACTCTGAAACTTCTATGGCAGAAGTCTACTTTTTTATAAGACGTCCAATTTCAGAAAAATACAAAAAAATTTTTAGAAGGCTAGCTAGACAGAGCATATTAAAAACTTCGTTAAAAATAACAAGTAAGGGAATTAGAGGAAATTTTAAGAAAACTGTCCCTTTTTATCATATTGGGATGCCAGAGTTTGATTTAGATGAAACTATCCAGCACAATCCATTGAATATTTACAAAAAAAGCTTAACTTATAAAGACATCTACGGAATCAGAAGACAACGACAGAAAAGGAAAATGGTTCTGATTCTTGACACAAGTGGAAGCATGTACGGCAAACTTTTGCTTAATGCAGCTCTCACTACTTCCGTTTTAGCTTATAATATGGAAAAAGAAGAATATGGTATAGTTTTATTCAACTCTACCGCAATGGTTCTAAAAAAAATTAACGAAAAAAAGCCAATTATATCAATAATCGACGAAATCTTGGATTCTGAGGCGATTGGTTTTACTAACATCCATATTGGTTTAGAGAAAGGATTGAAAGAATTAGATAAAATTAAAGAAAGAACAAGAAACAAATTTGGAATTTTAATTAGTGATGGTAACTATAATAGAGGGGATAACCCAATCGACTTAGCGAAAAAGTATCCTAAATTACATGTAATAGGGATACCCGCCGAAAATGATGCCGCAAGAGGCATCGATACATGCAGAGAAATTGCTAAAGCGGGGCAAGGTAAATTTTTTGCCGTAAATAATTACAGAGAAATTCCGAGGGCACTAATTGAACTATTATCCCAAATTTAATTAAAAAAAATGATTTATCGAATAAATGAAGGTGATTTTATGGATAAAACAATAAGAAACGCTACAGAAAAAGACATGGATCTTCTCGTAAAGATGTATTTAGAGGAAGTCGAAAACCATCAACAGCGCGCTCAACAGTTTGCTAAAGATTTAATCTATCGGTATAAAACAAAAATTTGCGTAAGCGATAAAAAAATCCTTGGAACTATTACATAGGATACTCGGGGCGGTCTGGATGACGGTGTTATAGAGTTAGTAGGATTAGGCACAAATTCAGATTTTCAACGACAAGGCGTAGCGAGAGAATTGGTGTTATCGCTAGAAAATGAAGCAAGAAAATATTTCTCTAAAGCAGGATATAAATTACGAGTTATTTATCTCTTTATGGAAAAAAGCAACAATATAGGAGAACTATTCTATAACCATATAGGTTTTTGCAAGGTTTCAGATATTCCATCGTTCTATCCTAAAGATGATGCGGTAATGTGGATTAAATACTTTTAAGATATTTATTTCATATTTAGTTGAGATATAGAAATCTCAAGTGGTTCTTTGGGATCCTTTTTCAGTAATTCTATTTCGGCTGGTGAGAAAGGACCAACAATATAAGGCAAAGCACCTGCATAATTAAATTCTGAAACATACTTCTGTAGTGCTTCTCTTATTAACTGGCTTCTACTCTTAAATAAACCTTTTTCTATGAAATTATCTATTTTATTCAACAAACCTTCAGGTAACCTAATTTGTAATGTTTTCATAATTTCACATCACTAATAATTACATCTGTAATTATAAATATTAATTTTATTGCTCAAAATTTTTTTTTACAATAAGGATAAGATATAAAAAAAGATATAAATCTCTAAAGAATTTTTGTTTCTGAAGTAGGAGTTGGAGTTTTAATAACTAAGAATCGAAATTTGTCATCAGATTCGTTTGCCAATATATGAGAGATTTTAGCAGGACTGAAGATCAATTGATCTTTATGAATTTCTTTTCTTTCTTTTCCAATCTCAACAATACCGTTGCCTTCAAGAACGTAGAAAAATGCGTCTACAGGAGTTAAGTGCCTTTTAAGAGCCTCTCCCGGTTTAAGTTC
>JAUWHC010000177.1 GCA_030606095.1 Promethearchaeota archaeon
AATTCAATAAAAATCGTATCTACTATGAAGGATTCTAAAGAAGATTTAACACGCATTATAGTTGGAGGATACGATCGAAGTATTAGATGCATCTGCGATCTCGAATGGGGCAAAAAACAACCACTTGAAATTCCAAACAACATTGTAGAACCTCAACCGACAGAAGCGGAAGCAAAAGTGGAAAAAGCTATCAAATTTGAGACAGTTCCAACAAACATCAGAGAATACATTTTCAAATATTTAATCGACAAAAAGATTATATTAGACATTGCAGAAGACTTAGAGAAAAGAGGCTATCTCACTGATAGCGTTGTCGAAGAATTCCAACGTATGATCTCAGAAAAATCTGATTCTTACGAAAAGATTACATATTCAGTTTGGACGCTACCAGATGATAAGATAGGTTTAAGCGGTGCGGTCGAACCTCCCGCGAAAAAAGGTAAGAAATTAAAACCTGTAGTGATAGAGCAAGAAACACCCTCACAAAAAGGAGGAGCACTAATCGACGCCTTAAAAAAAGAACCTCAAAAAACAAAGGGAAAAGGAAAGGATGTTCCAACGGAGACTATAACAGAAGTGAATATAAGAACAATAATCATTACACATTTAGAAAAACATAAATTAATACAGTCCAAAACAAAATTAATCGACGATTTGGTCATTTTAGGATACGAGAGAGAAGTAGTGGAAAAACAACTCGATAAATTAAGGATGGAAGGCGTTCTTGTGTACTCGCGTTCAGAACCTAAAGGCTGGAGTTTAGGGGCGGTTTAATTTTGTATTACGCATATGGAAACTCTTTGATTTCGTTTTGGAAAGGTTCAAATTGATTTAATTCTGAAAAATCTTTATTATTATATCTAGAAATAAAGAGTAGCGAGATAGGTTCGATTTTTTGTAGAAATTTCTTAACAAATTTATCTGTATCTTTTTTCTTTTTATCTATTAAACCATACAAAATGATAGTCTCTTTCTGATTAGAGTCTGAAGCATGTATTTCAAAAGCGTTGAATATAAATAAAATATTATTAGACTCTAAATATTCTAAACTTAAGTTGTTAAACGCATTCTTAGCAAATATATTAATCGCTGATATAAAAGCTCCCCTTAAATCTTTATCTGTATTCTTAAGACTATCTTTTTTTTCAATCTTTTTAAATACATGACTAACTAAAACAAAACCTCGAAATACTATCCCGATTTCATACAGTTCTTTCATTATTAATCTTATATATTTGAAGTTTAAACCCTATAAACTTAATAATATTATTCATATTTATTATTACACAATTCAAAAAATCATGCTTAGGTTACACAATTGAAAAAAGTATGTAAATGGTATCAATGTTGCCCTATTAAATATTTTGTAGATCACGGAATGCTTGAAAAAAAATGGGTCGAAGATTACTGTTTAATAGGAAATAAGAAGTGTATTAGATATCAAAAAGAAGAAAGTGGGGAGTTCCATCCCGATAATTTACTTCCTAATGGAGAGATTCGAAAAGAATTAAAATAAATAGCTATTACCAACACATATATCTTTAAATTGTTCAGGAAATCTTTGTTTTATTTCCCTAATTCTTTGCGTACAGTGGCAAGCTCCTACGAATTCAATTCCTTCTAGAAAAGAGAAATTCCGAAATCCATGGAACCCCCCAATAACGGCTTTAATTTTATTCGAAATTGTTCGACCCTTTAAAATAAATGTTTCTAAACCTGGATGTGCGCAACCTGAGATTATTATTAAATCGTTTTTTTCTGTTTTTAAAAACAAAGATTGCTCTTTTAAGAATCTATCTCCAAATTGACCAGATGAAAAAATATTCTTGTCAACCTCAACCATTTCAGAGATACCTTGAACTTGAGCTTCTGGATAAGCCCCCATAAATGATTTCATATCACGAAATGGCACATAAATTTCAATATCGTGATTCAATTGATAGATTTCTTTTAATCCCCCTGCGTGGTCGAAATGGTTATGAGAGATTATAACTTTCTTTATTTCTGAAACTTTAACGTTAAATTTGTTTATGTTGTGAATTAAAATATCTCCTTTAGTTCCTGTATCAAACAATAAGTGGGTTTTTGAGAGATTATTATAAATTAAGGCTGAAAAACCAAAATCTGTTAAAAAACCCGGTTGTGCGCAGATGTCGTCATATACAATTTTAATTTCAAAAGAAAAGTCAGATTTCATATTTTTAATAAGACTTCACCCAATATTAACTATTAGTTTTTTTTTTGGTTTGAATTTTAAAAATAAAAAAAAGGGTTAACTTTTAAATTGGTAAAACTTTTTTCCGTTCTTGGAGTAGTATGAGCGAACTTTCGAAAACTTCCAGAGCAGTTCGCAAGTCGTGCAATTTTGATAAATAAACTGGAAATTTTGGAAAATAGATTGGAAAAAAGCGTTATAGAAACTTTTCTTTGCTACTCTTCACATAACGAACTATATAGTTGTACTTTTTGGTTTTTACTCAAGTTTATCTTGGAAAAAGTTTAAATCCGAACCTCTCAGTTTTTCTCAACAAACTATATCAAAATATTTACATCTGCTTTCGGATGCGGGAAATATTCATAAAATAGAAGAAGATCGCTACTTGATCTCTAAAAAATGCCGAAATCGGCTTAAAGAACTTTCTAAAGAGTTTAAATATAAAGAGTAAAAAAAATTTTAAGTTAGGTTAAAATCTAAACGTTCAGGAACCTATCCTGCGTTTTTAATTATTATTAATTTAAGAATCTTTCAAAGAAAACAAGAGTGATTCATCGAAATTATCTTTCTTCATTTAATAATTAAAAAGAATGGACTTCAAGTTGTTTGATTCTTTCAAAATGTTTCTTATTATCAGTAAAGATTATTTTATAATCGTTAGTAATGATAATTGCTGCTATTAAGCAGTCAAAAACATCGATTTCCTGACCTTTTGCTTTTAATTGCAAATGTAATTTTGCTGCAAAATTGGCTGGTATTTCATTTAAGGAAAAAATTCTTAATTGGTTTATAAAACTCTCTAAATCATTACAAAGTTTAATATATTTTTGTTTAGAAATTTTCTGTTTTAAAAATTTCAATTTATATATTCCATGATATAGCTCAAATATTGAAGGTGTAGTAATTGCGAATAATTCATTATCAAATTGTTTAATTAGATTTTCAAGGGATTGGTTCCCATTTAGAATTTCAATAGCGCTGCTAGTATCTAAAAAAATCATGATACCGTAAAACTCCTATTAACATCTTCTCTTAGTTCTTTTCGATCTGCTTCCATGATTTTAAAATACTCTTTAGGTAAACTTTTCCACAATCCAAAAAATTTTTTGATATTTTGGGATTCAATCTGAATATTTAGAATGCGTGCAATCACATCAGCAATACTTTCATGTTCTCTTTTTCTTTCTAATAATTTGTTATATATTACTTCATCAATTTTTATTGTCTTTAAAGTCATAATTCTCAATAGAATTATAGATAATATAATTATTTAATATTGTTAATTAGATCAAGAAAAAATTTTTCTTAAAGACTAAGCTTTCCCTTATTAGTGCAAGAATAGCTGGAGATTCGAAATCCATCGCAGAAATTACTCTAAGCGTCCAGCAGAACTTAGAGCAAAAGCAAGAAACTACGGATGTAAAGCGCCAACATATGAAATCGTGGCAGAAAATAATTAATTCAGGTTTCTTTAAGGAATTTCTCATGTTCCTTCCTGTGGTCCTTTTCGGCTCGTTTAGTTTTGCCGCCTTAAAAGGTCTTAACAACATGATAAAATCCACCGAAAGCGCGGTACCGAAAGCGTACGCGAGATATAGGTCCGAAATCCAAGCTCGTAGGAAAGGAAAATTGCAAAAGATGGTCGGAACGCAAGACGCCTTAATAAATAATTTGCAAGAATATATGAAGAAACCCGCGGAATTAGAAGCTGCTAAACCCGAGATCAACGAAAAATGCAAAGCCTCTCAAGAAACCGAAAAGAATAATCCTCCTTTAACAGCGTTTCTTTCCAGTCTTAACTCCAATCCAAAAGCAGAGTCGAGAAAGAGTCTAGCTAACAAATTTTACGAGATTCTTTCCAGCACTTATTTTGAGTCTGCCGGTTCATTCGACGATTCACAACCTAGCGGTGAGGATGCTCAAACAAGTACGATTCAAGTGGTCGAAAAGAGAGCAGAAACTGGCTATCTCAAATTCTCAATTCCTTTCGGTGACCCCAAGGAAGGGTTGTTCCCCGAACACGATAAAGCTACAATTTTGAACGACATATACTCAAAATTGTTCGATCCTGAATACGACCAAAAAAAACCTAAAGACATGTTAGGACAAATAAATTATCGCTGTAGTTTAATTTCAGAAGCAAGGCAAATCTTAAAGTCTACCAAATATTCCGGTTTAGATATATTAATTGACGAGATAATTAATCATAACGTTCTAGCTATTCTTCAAAACAAATTTAATAAAGGAGAGAAATTTTCAAAATTAGAGCGTATAATAGCCGATGTCGCAAGTTTTTATATGGGAGGATATAGAAGCGATGGAAAGGTAAATTCAGAGTCTGATTTACTAGGAAATTTAGTAAAAAATCAACCAATTAAATTTACTCGTGAAATCGTTGACAGTATATATAATCAACTCTCTTTTGAAGAAAAATATATCCGAGACAAAAGTGGACATTTACTAAAGCTTGATCCTGTTGGTGTTGTTAGGAATGCCCTTGAATCTTCTGGATATAAGCTTGATGGGTATTGGTATAGTTGGGGAACAAAAGCACCTATGGAATATATACAAGATCTTGATAACTTAAATGATAATGGAATTCAAATAAAAATAAGATCTTTAAGGAATTTCCTAGAAGCTTATGCAAAAAATGATAAGAAAGCACGACCATTTGTTCTAGGTTTTAAATTCGGGGATAACATTTTAGATTCTAAGTTAGAACTATTTAGGAAGAATGTAAATGAACTTAATAGTAACAAAGAGATACTAGAATTTTTAGCAAAAACAGAATCTAATCATGAGCTATTTCTCTCTAAAGTATTAATTGATAAAAATCATAACATTAAACTCTTTATAGATATTCAGCAGTTAAATATGATAAAAGATATAATACTCAGTCAAAAATCCATACAAAATCTTCAAGATATAAATTCTGAAGTATATAATGATTTTAAAGAGAATTATAACAAGTTTACTCATGATTTTCTGAAAGATAATATTTTCGATACTGTTCTTAATTATTTCTTATAACACGAACTAATGGCAAAATTATGGGCTCAATATTATGAAACTGATGGAACTTTGCCATCAACTTATAGAGATAAATATATCCAGAATTGGGAGAATAATGATAATGTAAAGAAACTTCAAAGACTTTTCTGGGGAATATTATTAGACTTCAGGCATCCTCTCACGGGACAAAAATACTCTATTAGTAAATGGATGAGTTTTGAGCTTCACCATTGGAAGACTGCAGGAGGACATGAAAATAAGTTTGAATGCTTCTGGTCAGCAGTGATCCCACTTCCAAAAGAAGGTACATATGGACATACATGGGTAGGAAATCAAGTTGATGCTGGGGAAGGACGTGATATGCAAAAAATGTTTCAAGATACTATTACTTCTATTCTTAAAGGAGATTTACCAAAAGTATGGAAAGATCATCTTTCAATAAAAGAACAAGGTATTTTTAAATCCTATAGTGAGTCAATTGAGGGCATAAGAGAATTAATAAATACATTTCTTTCTTAAGATTCATAATTTTTAATAAAATTAAAATTTAGTAAACATTATTAATATCTATATAGAGAGGTAAAATTAAACTTAAATGTTAGAGAGAATTAATCACATGGATCGCAATCTTGAAAGCAACTAAAAACTATTTTAAATTAAGAGAGAAAATAATCTAATCAATTCAATTATTATTCATTAAAGATTTATATTTATCATTATTTAAATGATATTATCAATAAATGAGTGATACATTACGAAGAATAAGAATAAAAAAGAAGAGATTTTAAATAAAGCATTTGAGTTGGGGAAAAAGTACGAGCAAGAATGTACTGGGTGCGCTCAAACGGCAGTTGCGGCGATTTTTGAATCGTTAGGAATCTGGAACGAAGATGTTTTTCGAGCTGCTAGCGGTTTAGCCGATGGTTTGGGTTTAACGGGCGATGGTTCTTGTGGCGCGCTTGTTGG
>JAUWHC010000429.1 GCA_030606095.1 Promethearchaeota archaeon
TCAAATATATATCTATTTCTTGCATCTCTCGAAATTTTCATAGGTATTTCACTTTTTTGCCTTAGAATTTTTTTATTTTTTGTTAATATTAATTATCTAATGAACATTTTAAAAGATTTCATTCCAAAAGAGAATGATAATCGTGTTTAACCAATTCAAAATTACTAATTTTTTGACAATATTTAATAACATAAATCATTCCTAATTTTTAACAGTTAAAGTTATTAAATCAAAACTAGCTATCTTAATTAGTTTTCTAATTATTTTTTACAATACGAAATTATACTGATGTTAAATGTGTGCGCGCGTCCAAAATCTAGATGAACTGAACAAAAACGGAAGAATTGTAGGAAGAGCAAATTATATATTTACTCCTGAAATAGCCAGCTCTATTGGATCTATTCATGGAAGTTCATTTCAATTAGATGAAACAATCGTAATTGGACGCGATTACCATAACGATAGTCGGATGTTAAAAAGAGGATATACTTCGGGTGTTATGAGTACGGGAGTAAATGTTTTAAATCTTTCCGACTGCACTTTTCCTTTATTAGAATTTACGATTAGAAGATTTGGAGCAAGTGGAGGGGCATATTTTTCAGGAGGGCATCTATATAGCGAAGATGTGGGTATTAGATTTGTAGACGCTGGAGGGATTGAGTTATCCCTTGGCGAAATACAAAAAATCGTTGATTCATACCGCAATTTCCCCGCGCAAATTAGGCGGGCAGAACCGCGAAGGATAGGGCGCATTATTGCGATCCCTCAAACTCAAGATGTGTACATTAAATCTTTAGAACAATTTGTTAATAAAAAACAAATAAAAGAAGCGCGTTTAAAGATAGTAGTTGATTGCTCATTTAGTCCAACTGGAAAAATAACTCCAATATTAATTAACGAGATAGGCGTTGAAGTAATTGCGCTAAACACTCATTACCGGGAAAGATCTTTAGTACCCGTCCCAAGTATAAATAGCATAAAAAATACTGCGGACATCGTAAAAGCCTCAAATAGCCATTTAGGTGTGTGTTTTGACGTCGATGGATCAAGGATATTAGTAGTGGATGAAAATGGATTAGAAATTAGCTATGAAAATTTATTAATGCTATTTATCGCATATGATGAAAAAATTCAAAAATCTAGAAATAGTACAGTTATTCTAACTCCCTCGATTTCTCCCGTCGTTAAAAGTTTTATAGAAGAAAGTGGACATCCAATTAAACTTGTAGAGAATTATCCAGGAGAGCTTTCAAGGCAAATTAGGCAAGAGAGAGCTTGTCTTGCCGCCTCTGAGTCGCTGAAATTTTATTTTCCACATTATGCCCCCTTTTCAGATGGTAACTATATATTACTTAAAATTTTAGCAATCCTTGCACATCAAAAAGATTTAATTAGTTCCCTTACAATTGGTTTTCCTAAGGGGATAAAAGTTAATAAATCAATACCCGTATCAGCAAAAATCATAGAAACAATTCATAATAGGTTAATTGAATTCGCCGATGAACACGAATTAAAGTACCAAGATATCATAAATGAGTTAAAAATAATTGGAGAAGACGTGTACGTAAACATTAAAATAGCTTTAAACAGAAATGCAATCCTGTTATCGGCAGAGTCAGAAGATAAGAACAAATCAGTAAAAATGATAAACAATTTGTCTAAAATGATTTCGAAACTATGATAAATTAGAAGGAGAAAAAATAAACTATTTCAAAAGTTAAATCCTTTCTTATGGAATTATATTTAAAATAATATGTTGTTATATTATTATTAATAAAATTAAAATAATTAATTAAAAGGAAGTTTTTATAGTGGCTGAATATGAAGTAATAAATGCTACAATCATTGTAGCAACTCTTTTCATAATATATGGAATTTTTTTATTTTTCGATCTATTCAAAAGGAACGAAAGATACGGTTATCTAGCGTACATCGTGGCTCTAATACCCATTAATGTCTTATGGTTTCTTCAATTTGATGCTCTTGGCGTATATTTAGTATTATTTATTCTTTGGATTTTCTGTTTATTACGAGATTTATATGGCGTAACAAAAGAGAAAAAGGAAATTAACGATGTTGTTTTATACTTAGTTTTAGCAATTATAATACAATTAATTCTTACTGCGATTTTACCGGTATCTATTATTACAATGCAAGATGACACTACTCTATATTGGTTTTTTTATTTACCAGACACTTACACAGATACTTTTGGAATTGAAAGTTGGGTAAACCCCACCATATTGATTGCTTTTAGAGTTACAGCGTCTATTTTGATTGGATTAGTAATTGTACCATTACTCGTAGATCTAAAGGGTGAGGACATGCCTTTACCAGTTTTTATTATCGTTATTGGTTTATTTATCCCACCTTTTCTCTATTTAAGCTTTGTTTGGTTGCCGGGAGCGATGGCATTGTTGACATTTCTTATGAGTGTGATATTATTTATTCTACTACTACTAATAACGAAGTCGGGCAAGGAAGTTCAGAAAAAGAAATAACATTATAATTTTTATTTTTTTGTTATTATTTTTATATATATTGGACAATAAATTATTGACATTACAATTAAAATTAAACTAATTTTGTGGTTGGTAAAATCATGGCAAAAAAAAAAGTTGATTCAGAAAAAAATAGCAGTGA
>JAUWHC010000341.1 GCA_030606095.1 Promethearchaeota archaeon
ACTATCGTTATTAATACTAGCGGCAAAGATTTCATCGTTTTCTTCTTTGAAAATAGGTAAGGACTCGCCTGTTATTGCACTTTCGTCAAAATAAGATTTCCCTTTTACGATTATTCCATCCAGAGGGGCTTTCATTCCTGGTTTAATACCGATTATTTCACCGATTTTTACAGTTTCAGTCGGTACTTTCTCGTAACTATCTTCAATCTTTAATAGAGCCTCATCTGGAGCTAATTCAAGTAATTCTTTGATCGCATTTTTAGATTTTTCTGTAGTTAATTCTTCTAAATATTCAGCTATTGCATAAAGTAAAATCGCCATAGCTCCTTCCTGACCGTGCAATATAAAAAAAGAAGCAATTCCAGCGACTATCATTAGAATGTTAGCTGTAATCTTTTTAGATAAGACATCTTCTATAGCCTCTTTTAAGATTCCATAACCAGAGAGTAGAATTGAAGCAACAGCTAAAACCTGACTTAATAGAACAGAAACAGTTAGAAGCTCTAAAGAGATAGATAACCCAAGCAAGATTAATGATGGAATTATGAAATACCAAAATTTTCTTTCAAAAAATGTTTCTTCTTCTACTTCAAAACCTTCGTCGAGACACAGCGTCTTTGTACATTGAGTTATATGACTCACCATGATTTATGAATTTAATTACATCTAAAAAGGTGCATATTATATAATAAAAAGGAGCTAACTTCCGTTAAAAATATGAATCATTGGTTTTAGCTGTTAAACTATTAAAAGATTAACAGATTTAATTTTAGCTTCTAATTTTATAGGTAAAAACTCAAGGTCTTTTTCTTTTTATTAAATATAAATTGTTATATTAAATACTATTAGGAAGTGTGGATTATGTTTTAAAAATAGTTAGAAATGGTTATAATTAAGGGGCGACATATGCCATTTTACGACCTTCATGTTCTTTAAGCCCCAATTCGTTTCTAACTGCGTTTCTTACGAGAATTCCACCTACATGGAGTATTGAATCCTTTAATATTAAATCTTTATCCATTGATGCATTGCAAGGATAAGAATGATGAGCTTTACTAATTCTTTCGTTTAAACTCAATTCATCGTCTTCAATATATTTAGCTTTCAATTGTTGGAGGATGTAGAATGTAGAACCGCATGGCGCGCTTTGTAAAATGCATGTATCCAAAATTGATTTTCCATCGTCGCTCAAAATGAATGAAACAATGGGTTCTCCTATTTTATAATAGTCAATAAATTCAATAATATTATCGTGGTTTTTAGTGAGATTAAACCCTACTTTGTTGTATTCGTTCAATTCTTTACTCAATGCACAAAAAGGTTTTGGAAACGCTGCTTGAATTCCCAGTCTTTCAAAGTCCTCTAAGACTTGTACTTGTAACCCTGGGGGCACCCATTTAGGATTCTCAATAGGGACAATTATCGCTTTAATTTTTTTATCTTTCAAATATTCTGGCAATTCTGAAAGTAAGTCTTGGTGAATTCCAACTACCATTAAAAAATCTACTGGGGGTATAGTTTTTGGCAAAAAATCTTCAGGGTTTTCAATAAAATCTGGGATATTTTCTCCTAATTTATCGTAAAAATAAACCGAACTTGAAAAGTTTCTTAAATGTTCTCTACAGTGATCGCATTTAACTTTTTGTTCGAGCAATTCACACGCTTTACAAAATTCGTCGTCGTTGATAAGGTTGCCAACAAATTTTTGGGCTAACATTTCTGTATCTGGATCTGGTCCGTAAAAAATCCCAATTTTATATTGTTTTTCCATATATCTTCAAGGAATAAATTTAATCTAGACTTTAATTTATTATTGTGATATTTCATAAATCATATAATATTTGCCTTGAACATGTTCAATTATTATTCTAATAATAATGATTTAATAAAGTTTCAAAAAATTAATACAAAAATTTAATATAAATATTTGATATTAAATTACAGCGTTCCAGGTTATTTTTAATTTACCTTCTTAGAAGTGATTAAAATTTATATCCGATCGTATTTCTGTTGCCATCCATACTTAACTCTGGATAATAGCCACAACCCTACGGCTTCTATCCCGTCAACTTCAAGAGCATTCGGGAATTCTTTCTTTAAACTTTCGCGGTTGCATTTACTCTACTTAACTGCTTCTCTCGGCACGAGAATCTCTATTTGCCCCCCTAACTATGATAATCCGGAGTTCTTGAGGGATAACATTGAGCGGAAGTGAGCGTGGAGTCGCACCACATTCTTTGTGTGTCATCGAGGTTTGTAAATATAATAGAAAATATTATAAAAAACAATATAAATAAGTAGAGAGTAAGAATTTATTAGGGTTATAACAACATTCTATAAATCAGAATATATTATATATTAATCAGCGTTTTATTTTCGTTTTATCAAGATGGAGCTTTTAAAAATTAGAAAGGAACTCATTACCGATCTTAGAGAGGACTTTCCTGAATTGGTTGATAAATTTAATCATTTTGTTATATCTCCGTTACAAAGTAAGCAAAATTCCGTTATCTGCTTAACTTTTAACAAAGAAACGAAAAGACTACCTAAAGAAATGATAGTTAAAATATTTAAAACTTATAATGCCGATAACGAATATAATACTTTAAAACGATTGAAGAAACAAAAATTATTGATCCCCAATATATTATTTTATAAAAAACCTTATTTAATCCTTGAAAAAGCGGAAGGGGTTAATTTATGCGATTATATTAACGACAAGTTAGTTGATGTTGCTGATTTAAACGAGTTAGACGCTGATGTTAAAAAAGAGATTACTATTTGTGTTGAGAAATTAGCAGATTGGTTTACTCAATTACATACAAATAATATGATTGGGAAGAACGAGCTTTCAGAAATTATAGTTCTAAATAAAGGCGACACTCGTCTAAGAGATTTCATATATAATCCTTCAAAGAACGAATTGTATGGTATGGATTTCGAAGAATCTTACGAAGGAAATCACATTGACGACATCGCATGGGTTTGTTGCTCTTTACTTGATACAGATCCAGGAATTTTTGAAATGGATAATCCTAAATCAAAAATTGATCTATTAAACCTCTTTTTAAAAAGCTATTACAAGAAAAACCCTACATTTCATTTTAATTTCAAATATTTCACAGAGAAACTTATTGAGAATTTAAATATTGTAATGAGAAGAAGGCATATCAATTTAAATCTCAACAAGGAAAGCTTCATGAAGAATATTTCAAAAGAAATGTAATTTTTCAATTTAAAAGTTCTAAAAAATACAAATTAACAATAGTAAGTTTTGAAAAATACACATTTAATAACATATACTCTATAAATAAATTATAATTTTAATTTTAATTAAAAAAATCTAGGAGAATTTAGTATGAGTGAGGTACCAATATTAGATGCTAAAACGTCACTAAAAAAAATGGCAAGCGTTATCGTTGATATAAGCGGGCTCAACAGCGATTATATACCGAAATTAAGAATGCAACCCGAAAGCATTCTTGAAGAGTTAGAAAAATACGAAGATAAAAAGAACAACCTAATGAAAACCATCGAATCTAACAATGAAGAAATTAATTCCTTCAAGAATGAGATTTCT
>JAUWHC010000432.1 GCA_030606095.1 Promethearchaeota archaeon
TATTTTGTAATATCTGCATGCTGTGCTCTTAGTTTATTAATAAGCTTCTTAATCTTTAGAACAATCGATCCAAAAGATTATGAATTTAGTCATTTATATGAAAACATCGAAGATAATAAATGAATAAAAAGATTTTAAACAAAATTTAATACTACTTCTTTTTTTTTTATTACTAATCACATGTTTTTTGATATTTTCAGAATGTTCCTCAAATATTCAAAATTTTTTCGTGAAATCGGGATTTCACGATGATTTATCTCAACTTTTCAATGATAACTATACATACATTCTAAGTAAAAAACAAGAAAAATATGAATAAGTATGATTAATTATTAGTCTTAAGAATTCATTGAAAGATTTTTTTAATTCCCAAGTGCTATTTAATATTTAACATAATTAATTACATTTAGGTGGTAATTGCTATAAGACGACCAAAACTTACAAGGATTAAAATAAAGGACTTAACTCCTATTATTTTAGTCATGTTCTTACTATTTGTGTCAATAGCATGTGCTAACATGCTAATTCCGAGTTATGGGGTAATTAGGATTGAGTTTAATATCCCTGAAGCGCTTATAGCAATTCCAGATTCGCTTTTTTTGTTAACTAGCGCTTCGTTTGCTTTAATTTGGGGGTATTATACCGATCGTATTGATAGAATAAAAGTAATAATGGCAGGAGCTTTTTCTTGGACTTTTGGGATGATACTAACTGCTTCTTCCACAAATTTTTCAATGTTATTGATCTCTAGAATGGCAAGTGGAATGGGGCTTGGTTGTGTCTTGCCAGTTGGTTATTCAATTATTTCTGATGCGATTCCTCCTGACGAGAGGTCTGGATGGTTTGGTACGCTTGCAATACTAAGTTCAGTTTCCAATGGTGTGGGTCAGGGTTTATCTTCTTTTGTAGGACCAATACTAGGTTGGAGGTTTCCTTTTTTTTTGTTATCTGGAATCAGTACCATAATTGTATTTGTTTTATTTTTTGTCAAAATCCCTCAGCGCGGTGCTAGCGAGAACGAGCTATTGGACATGGTTGAAATGAACTTGGAATATAGCTATAAAATCTCAAAAAAAGATTTGTTAATTATCTTAAAAAAGAAAACTAATCGGTATTTAATAATCCAAGGCTTTTTCGCGATCATTCCTGGAACGATCTTAGTTTATTTTATGACTTCTATGCTTTCAAGTCATTATTTCAACGTATTACCTGACGAAATTAGGCTTCAAACAGCAACGATATTTGCTGGCTTACTAGGTATAGGGTACTTACTGGGAAACGTGATAATGTCTTATATTGGTGATATTTTATTTCGAATAAATAAAAAAAATAGAACGCGATTAGCGACAACTTGTATGATACTAAGCATTCCTTTTGTCTTCTTAACTCTTTTTTCTATTCAAACTCTTAGTAGCGAATTTGTTGCTAATATAAGTTATCCAGAACCAATCCCTACTGAAGAGATTACCTTTTATATAATTTCAACAATTATTGAGATTTTTAAGATTTATCCGAGCTACATTTATTACTTCATTTTTGGGTTTATAGGTTCGGTTTTAAGTACAGGATGGGTATCTAACAAGAACGCGGTTATGGTAGATGTGAATCTTCCCGAACATAAGGGTACTTCTACCTCATTTTTTAGCCTTTCGGAACAAGTTGGCAAAGGAATTACGTTATTAATATCATTCACTTTAATATCGATTCTTGGAAGTGTATTTAATATGATGATTTTTGCTATCTTTTTTTGGATACCTTCAGCTATACTATGGTTTTTCGTAGGTAGATCAGTAGGGACCGATATGGCAAACAAGTCAAAGATTCTTTCTGAAAGAAAGCAAGTAAATTTATTAGATTATATATTCGAATTGGAAATCCAAATGGATAGAGCTATTCAAAAAATACAAGATTCAAAATATTACATATTATCTAATCAAATAAAATTTAATAAATTACTTGATGACGCTATTAAGATTTTTAATTATTGCGAAAAAGTAGGAGAAGTTAGAAGCATTACTAATATTGAGAATAGGGCTCATAAATTGAATATTAAAGCTTTATCCATTAAATCTATGGCTAATCAAATATTTAAAATTCTTAATTTAGATGATCTATCTGCTAAAGAAATAGATATGCTTAACGAGGATTTAAGACAAATTATTTTAAAAATTGCTGAAGGAGAAACAAGTACATTCGGGGAACTTCAAATTTATTACGAAGACGCATATTTAAAGATCATTGAAGCTCGATTATTAAGAAAAAACGACTTAATTAAAAGTAAGGAAAAAATTTTGTTAGCAATTAAGATTTACGAGAGAGTTAAAAACCTTTTAAATGAAAGATTAGAGGAAATTGCCGATAATTCGCAATTAACAGAAGAAGATCTTTTTGTTTACGAAAAAGAACAAGATTTGTTCAAGAAATGTTCTAGTATTTTAATCGCAACAAATAAATTGAAAGAAGATATTGAGGGTGTCTTCAAAAAATTAGAAGAAAAAGGAATATATGAGAAAGACTTAAAAAAGATTTTAGAACTAACCTTGGAATATAATGTTAACCTATATAACGTGATTATAGACACTTTTGGTCAGGACAAAAAGACAAAA
>JAUWHC010000395.1 GCA_030606095.1 Promethearchaeota archaeon
ACATATAAACATATGTTGCGCTAAATCTTCAATATTGAGGTTGAATTTATACTTTACCTTGTTCTTATCGATTATTCTTCCTATGTTTATATTTCCAATTTTGGACTCAGATTTTGAAGGACATTCCATAATTAATTCAAACTGATTTGGCGATTTAAAAGTATATACGAATAGAACTGAAGAACTAATTAAAAATAAATGAGAACTCCCTATAAAAACCATTTCTATAATAGAAGACGGCTTACTCGTAAATAGTTCTAAATTCGTTATAAAAAATGCGTACAATATTGCAGTTAATAATATAATAACGCATTTTATCGATATTTTTATAATACGGTGTTTTATACTTCGCTTTTTACGCTTTTCTTTTGAATTTGAATAAAAGATAAACAAAACCAAAGCAAAAGGAATTAGCGATGAAATAAAATATGGTAATAGCGTGTCCATTAAAATATTAATTTTGATAAAATGTTATAAACTCCTATATTTTCAAGGTTTCTTTTAAGAATTGGAACTTCTAATATCTTCTTGAACGAGTTTTAGAATCTCTGAATATTTAATTTTATTTGATTAAATAAATTTGGGCACCCATAACAAGTAAATAAAGAAAAAATAATTAAGGAGTTAGTTTCTTAGTTTTAATGCATTCTTTAAAAACATTTTCACTAAGGAAATTTGAAAGAATTCATATTCGTAAACTTTTTTAATTTTATGACTTAGAGATCATTATATAAGTAATAAAAACTTTTGAATTTAAATATTAGAATAAAGTGATTTTAAAATGGCACAGTTAAGTGGTGTCCCTATCCTTATCTTAAAAGAAGGTACAGAAAGAAAACAAGGAAGAGATGCCCAAAAGAATAATATAGCTGCAGCTAAAGCAGTAGCAGAAGCAGTAAGAACAACACTTGGCCCTAAAGGTATGGATAAAATGCTTGTTGATTCTTTAGGAGATGTAACAATAACGAACGATGGTGCAACGATCTTAGACACTATTGATATTGAACATCCAGCAGCTAAAATGATAGTCGAAGTTGCTAAAACACAAGATGATAAAGTTGGTGATGGAACTACTACGAGCGTTATTATTTCGGGAGAATTATTGAATCTTGCCCAAGAGTTAATAGATCAATCAGTTCACCCAACGATAATAATTAGAGGTTACAGAAAAGCTTTAGTAAAATCTAAGGAAATATTGAAAGAACTAGCGACTAAAATTGATATTAACGATAAAGAGACGTTATTGAAAGTTGCAGAAACTTCAATGAATAGTAAATTAATTATGGGAGTTAAAAGTCGTTTTGCAGATATTGCTGTTAAAGCGGTAAATCAAATAAAAGAAAAACGTGGAGAAAGTATTTTAATCGATTTGGATCAAATTCAAATGATAAAAAAAGAGGGAAAAAGTCTAATAGATACAAAAATCATAGATGGAATTATAGTGGATAAGGAAATTGTACATCCTATGATGCCAAAATCTCTCAAGGATGCAAAAATTGCATTAATTAATTCCTCTCTTGAAGTTGAGAAAACTGAATTTGATGCCGAGATTAGAATTCAAACACCTGATCAAATCAATAAATTCCTTGAAGAAGAAGCGAAAATGCTTAAATCCCGAGTTACTAAATTAAAAGAAGTTGGAGTCAATGTTGTTTTTTGTCAGAAGGGTGTTGATGACAAGGCACAAAACTTTCTTGCCCAAGAAAACATCATAACGATTCGTAGAGTTAAGAAATCTGATATGGAAAAACTTGCTCGAGCTACACATGCAAAATTAGTCAACAATATCTTCGATATTAAAGCTGAGGACTTAGGTAACGCAGGAAAAGTAGAAGAAAAGAAAATTGGGGATGACAATATGCTTTTTGTATCAGAGTGTGTTGATCCTAAGGCTGTGAGTATATTAGTAAGGGCTGGGATTGAACATGTTATGGATGAAGCAGAAAGAATGTTCGATGACGCATTATCTGTAGTAAAAGCAGTAATTGAAATGCCTTACATTTTACCTGGGGGTGGAGCCTCTGAAATTGAGCTAGCTAAACGATTAAGAGCTTATGCTCGCTCAATAGGAGGTAGAGAACAATTAGCAATTGAAATCTATGCTAACGCCCTAGAGATAATTCCTAAAACATTGGTTGAAAATGCGGGGTATAATCCTGTTGATTTGATAGTAGAATTACGATCAAAACATGAATCAGATAAAGGAGACTCGTATGGTATTAATATTGATACCGGTAAACCTGATAATATGATAGGGTTGGGTATTATTGAACCCTTAATGGTATTAACTCAAGCTATTCAATCAGCATCCGAAGTTGCTTCTATGATTTTAAAAATTGACGATGTAATTTCTGCTTCAGGTCTTTCGAAAAACTCCGGAGATTAATTTTTTTTTTAATTTTTTATTTTTATTAGATTATCTATATTTTTGTTAAAATTTATTCAATTTTTTAAATTCAACTCCCCATGAAAATTTTGAGAGTATTAAATCAGCGTAAGTATGAAAATTTGTAATATAAAGCGCTGCCGCTAATGCCTCAACAGAGCTCAATTTTCCCACTTTTCCATAATTTACGGGGTTTGCAGCGATAAGTGGTGGTAATCTTCTGCTGTTTTTTAAGCTAAGGTTTTTCAAATTGAAAATTTTTTTCCAAGAACAATCCACGACAATAAGACCGTACTTCAAAAGAATCTCCCTATCGTTATCATTTATTACTTTATTAGAAAAGGGATTTAAAGAAATAGCATTATAGTTTCTTCCTTTAATTTTAGACACGATTTTTAACAAATTGAACCTTGCTAATTTTAAGGCTGTGCATTTTTTCCTATCACATTCATTAAAATGGAGACAAAACAGTTTCGGAATAGATTCTTCCAAATTAGATTTAATCATATTTAAAACTAGTTAATACATTTACAGATTTTATAAAGCTTTCAGTAGTTCGTTCAGTCCCAATTATTTTCATTATTGAAAATATGATATTTCGGGATTCACACATAATTGGAATCCCCCCATATGTCAATGTGAAGAGACCTATAAAAGAAATCTCTTCCATATTTAAAGTTCCTTCTAC
>JAUWHC010000171.1 GCA_030606095.1 Promethearchaeota archaeon
AGCATAAGGTCTTCTATTATACTATTTTTTTTGTTAGTGATAACCACTAAAGCAAAACCGTAATCAATTTCATATCTAACAACGATATCAGATTTTTTTGTTTGGATAACATCAATTTTATTTTTTTTGCCAACAAACTCGCTGAGAATATGATTTAGACCTATAAGGATATTTCCCCAGATGGATGATTCATCTTTATTATCTGATTTTTTATCGAAATTAAAAGAATATAGTAAGATACCTGATTTGTGATAAATATTAATTGAGTAAATTCTATTTGGTAAAACGAAAAACATCTCTGGTTTTTTAATTAGCGTGATATTAACGGTAAAGTTTGTTATCCAAATAAGAGTTATGTATAACTCTCTATAGATGGTCTGTTGTAATATTACGTAATAAATGTTCATTAATATAGGAATCGTAAAAACAATAGTATTTAATATTAAAGGCAAACTTTCTTCCTTTTTTTTTGATCTGATATTAATTAATGAAGCAATATAAAGATAATAAATCGTGATTAAACTTTGAAATAATATAATTATTGCTCCAGTAATAAAGTTAAAGCGAAAATTAATTAGAGCAGGATCTATAACTGAAAACGACGAAGGAGGGGGGATATTAAGAATTAATTTGATTGAATCAGGAGCTAGTAAAGCCCCCATCAACATGCCAAGAAGAAGCGTGTAGTATAAAAATGGAAAAGGTTTAATTTTTTTATATTCATTAAAAAATGAATACACAATTGAAGCTATCATTAATGTAGTAACCCCAGATACAATTGATAGTTTCCAAAACAAAACGTTGATTTCATAACTAATGAAAAAAGTAACTGAAAAGACGAATAATGTCGAATAAATAATACCCGTAGTAAGAACTGTTGCCGCAAGCAAAAAAGCTATTAGCTCTGTTCCATATTTCTTTCGATATCGGATGATGTGAATTATTGTTATAACACTTAAACATAATGTAATAATATAGCCAATGATGAGCGATATGGAAGTAGTATAATTCATAATTTATAATGGTTTAAAATTCAAACGAGAAAAACTATGAGATTTCTTAGAAATATTTAAAAATATTCTTATAAAAATAGAGAAGAATTATTGATTTTTAAGAATTACTGAAGGTATTTCTAAAAAAATGTGAGAAAATCTTTTAAAAACTTAAATTACAATATTGTTTTAAGTAGAAATGTAGATGTGTTCCTTATTTTTCTGTTAGATAATGGCTAAAATATTCTTCGATTAAATCGTAAGCATTCTTAAAAGTTGAAACATCAATTAGGCCACTTAGTTTTTTTAAGTTATCTTTATTAATTTCGGCAAATTTCTTCGTAAAATTATCTACTGCGTTTTCGAGTATTTTATTTTTGTGTTTTGCGATTAGTAAAACTGCATAACCTAATTGGTTGTTATAGTTAAAAACAATCGCTCGATCGCTCATCTTAATAAGGGTTATCTGATTTTCTACGTTCGATAAATTAGCTAAAATGTGATTAATTCCAATTAGTATGCTCCCTTTTAAAATGGTTTCATCAATTTCTGAGTGTTTTTCGAAATTAAAAGAATATAGTAAGATGCCGGATTTATGGAAAATAATAAAATCGTATATTTTATTAGTGAAAACTACAAACAAATCTGGTTTCTTAACTGCAAGAAAGATTATAAATCCCATAAAAATAATGCAAAATATTTGATGTAAAATTTTAAAAAATGAATTTAGAGTTAATATATAGAGGGTATACCATAAAATTTTTAAGCTTAAGAGAAATACGAAAAAGAAATAGAAATTACTTAACTTTCTGTCGTTAATATCTTTGTATCCTTTTATTTGTATAATCCAGGAAATAACTACAATAAAAACATTGAATATAACAATCGAAATTAATAAGGGAATGTTAATAAAAAAGTAGTAAAACTCAAATCCAGTCCGGGTAACTAAAAACGAAACTGGATTGAACAATAAGCTAAGGATAATCCCTCCTACTAATATGTATATCATAACGGGTAAGAATCTAACTCGGCTAGATTTATTTAATTCCGTACTATGAATAGCAGACCATATCCCATTTGATATAATTCTAGCATAAATTGATACATTCCATAATATCAAAGCTGAATTTAAGTCAAAAAAGGTCTCAACTGATAGATTAAATAAAATGAAGTAAATACTTTCACTGATGAAATATATCATAATTACAATTAAAAAATTTTTTTCAGGCTTATAATCTTCTCTGTGAAATAACACATAAATTATACCAATAGAACATATCGTAAAGTAAGCGATAATAAATATGCTTGCAATCATTAATTTTAAGGGATTTCTTTATTATTTTTAATTTCTTCCTTTATGTGTCAAAGAAGATATTGAATAACTTTTATATAAATATTGGTTCAACAACCTATAAGAAGTTTTATATGAATAGTGATTTCCATAATTTTAAAGAACTCTTAATTAATTAAATATAAAACTTTTTTCTGGTTAAATAGAAGTATAATTTGATAAAATATAATTTGATTTGTAATACCTAAAACCGAACTTTATGAGCGATTTTCAAAAATTCCTAATAGATAAGGGAATAATTTCGAACTTAATAACACGATATGGAATCGATTTAAAAGATAAAAAAATAAATGATTTCATCCATAATATGGTTGAAAATTTAACTAAGATTGAATCGAAAGAAATTCATGATAAAAAACAAGGGGATGATCAAATTTTTGATTTGGATATCATAGCTAAATCTTACGAAAAAATTGTTCCCCATTCCCAAAGAAAAACAATGGGTGAATTCTTTACTCCCATTCAGATCGTTGATTACATACTAAGAAAAGTTGGGTATACAGAACAGCAAGATATTGAAAATAAAAAATTAATTGATTTAAGTTGTGGTTCAGGGAGTTTTTTAATTAAAGCTGTAAAGGTTCTTCTAGAAAAATTAAGAAAGCAAATTAAATCGAAAGAGAACTCAGAGTTAATTCCTAAACAAGCGAAGGAAATTATCAACAAAATTAAAGAAAATATCTCTGGTATTGACATAAATCCAATTGCTTGTATATTATGCCAAATCAACTTTTATTATACGCTTTTCGAACTCATTAAAATTATTTTAGAAACAAATAAAGATTACCAAATACCCGTATTTAATATTTTCAATAAAGATACGCTTCAATTTAATATTAATAATAAATACGACTATGTAGTTGGAAATCCCCCTTATTTATTTATCCGAGCGATTCCACACGATTATAGAAAATTAATTGAAAAGCTCCCTTTGGAAACAAATAAGGGTCAATATGACTATTATCAACTGTTTATCGAAATAGGAATTCAAATATTAAAGCAAAATGGTTTACTTGGTTATATAATCCCTGATTCTCTACTCGCGTTATCAAATCGTAAGATTCTTAGAAAATTTATATATAACTCAACTAAAATAAGGGAAATTTATTATAGCGGCCCGCAATTCGATGAACCTGTCGTTTCAAATATCATTATTACTTTAGAAAAAGAATCAGATGAAATTAAGAGGAAAAATAATCAAATCATATTAAAATTTCCATTAGACCAACCTAAAGATGATAATGCAATTCTTCAAAATATAATAGAAAAATGGAATTATCGATTTCTAATTAATTTAAATGACAAGGATAGAGAAATTATCGCGTTTTTGAACATAAATTTTCCAGAATTAAATGATTTAAATGTTAGACCAAATTTTAAAATAGATATATGGAGGGGTGTTGAATTAGGTAAAAATGGAAAGGTTATATTCTGTAATACTTGTAATAAATATTTTCCTCTTCCAAAAAATAATTATATTTGCAAAGAATGTAAATCAGAATTAAACAATGATTCTATAGAAAGTATAATAATAAAAAATATTAAAGGCGATTTAAAAAAAAAATATAAACCATTTCTCTATTCTATTAATCGATACCAAGTCAAAGATTTAAAATTTATTAATATAACTAAACAAGGCATTAATTACAAGGAGTTAAATCGTTACAAAAATCGCGTAATAGTAAGACAATTAGGAAAAAATAGCTTAATATGTGCTACTTATGATAAGGGTTCATTGACTTCGCAATCGCTTTACAACTTAAAAATACTGAAATCTCCTATTACAGAATTTAATAATTATTACCTTCTAGGGCTTCTAAATTCGCAATTATTAGCGTTTTACTTTATTAAATCGTTTAGCTCTTATAAAAAACTATTCCCAAGGATTCTTATAGAGAATTTAAAAAGTATGCCTATAGTAGTTCCCGAAATCGATATTGAAAAGAAAATTTCAAGAGAAATTACAATACTCGTCAAAACCATCTTGAAATTAGATAAATTTGATACAGAACACTATACTAATCTACAAAATAAAATTAATTCACTTGTTTTCGATCTCTATCGGATAACAAATGAGCAACGTAATTATATATCTGATGTTTTGAAGAATTTATGATCGTTCAAGCTTCAATAAAATTTGATAGATATTTGAAATGAGTAATTAAGAAAATGAATATTAAACTAATCCTTTTTTTGCTACATAATTTTTTAAAATTCTGTCCCATTTTTCGGCTAGTTCAGTTAGTCCGGTTTTTGTAAAGAGATCAACGGCTCTAAATAAAATTTTTTCAATTTGCTTTTCTTCAAACAAGTCATTTTTCAAATGTATATTGTCTATCATAAAATATAGAAGAAACATTTCGAATAAAAAGAAGAATAATATTGTGATATAACTACAAGAATATTGATTTTTGAATAAAACGAGAGAGCTTCCTTAAGAATCGAAAAAAAAAAAAATTGAACCGTTTATTTATTTTCGTAATGTTTTTGCTTTGTCGTAGTTCTTTAAAACTTGTTCTCCTTTTTTTGCTAGGTCAGTAAGATCTGTTTGTTTGCACAGGGAAACTATGCGACCTATAATTTTGGCTATGTTTTCCTCGTGCTTTAAAAAATTTTCTTCCATTCTGCAAAAATCTATACAAATTTAAAAATAAATAAGTTTATGTCATGGAGATAATCAGAGTTTAAAAATGACGAATTGTAATAATTTTCTAATAGTATTATTTATATTTTTTAAAACTAATATAATTTTAAGAAAGCTATCAACAAAGTTGAATTCTATGGAAGGTCTGCCCAATATTGATTTAATTCAGTCGTTATTAGAAAACTACATGTTCGATGTAGATGGTGCCGCAGCGGTGACAATTTGCGATAGAAACGGCTTTATAATCGCCTCAGAAAGTAAAGAGAAAGGAGGTCACGAATCTGCTTTAGTAATTGGAGCAATTTCAGCATTTCTTGATGTCTATATTGATAGAATAAAAAGTGAATATAAAACCCAGAGCAATTTTTTTAATATAACCTCAATGCAAGATAAAAAATTTGCTTATTGTTCCATGGGATCACACTGTATAGTAACTACTATCGCTGATCCAACTACATCAAATACCAAACTAAGGATTTATTCAGAATATATTGCCGGTAAGGTTGAACTGATTCTTGATGGTTTCGATAATGTGTCAACAGATATACCCGAAATTATCCGGGTTTTATCAACAAGAAAAGAAGGTAAGCTACCGAAGGGTCAATTTACGGCAAAACTCATACTAAATGGCGATTTTAAAGTTGGAAAAACATCTCTTATTAGAAGATTTGTTGAAAATAAATTTAGTGACTCATATATTTCAACTATTGGCGTTGAGATTTCTAAAAAATCCGTTGTAATGGACGAAGATACAAGCATTAATTTCGTCCTTTGGGATATTGGAGGTCAAGTAGGCTCAATGGCACCTTATAGACAGAGATTTTACGAAGGGACAAGCGCTGCTTTTATAGTGATTGACAGAACCCGTCCAAATAATCTAGAAAGCGTTAAGAGATGGTATAAGGACATTAAAGCTTCTGTATCGAGAGATATACCCGTCGTGATAGTTGGAAATAAATCAGATTTACAAGAAGAGATAGTAATTACTGAAGAAGAGATAAAGGTTGCTGCTAAACAACTAGGTTTTCACCACATTTTAACTTCTGCCCGAACAGGCGAAAATGTCAACGAGGCTTTCCTTTATATTGCCTACAGATTTATTGAAAAAGCGTAGATTAATCGATAGAAACTTTTTTATTTTTCACATATATTCTTATTATTGTAAGATCAGCATCAAGTTTGTTAAATATTAGTATAGAAAATAACTAAAGGAGGTTATAAAAAAATCGTATTAAAGGTTTTATTCAACGATGTTTTGGCTACTTGAAATCAATCAGGCTATTTAATGGGGTTTTCGATAAAGGAATTGACATACCAAGGAAAATATCTGCTCTTTTTGACAGAACAGCAGTTTGCCGGGCCATGG
>JAUWHC010000308.1 GCA_030606095.1 Promethearchaeota archaeon
GATGGGAACCATTTGGTATTATGGCATTAGAAGCTATGGCATCAAAAATGCCCATCATTGCAAGTAAAGTTGGAGGCTTACAAGAAACTATCGTTGATTTAAAATTGTTTCCCGAAATAGGTACTGGCATTCTAATAGAAAAAGATAACCCTCATCAATTTGCAAAAGCATTAATATCCCTCCTTAAATCGTCTGAAGTTGCGCAATATATGAAAGATTCTGAAAACCATACTATCTATGATACTGATACTTTAGGTATCATTAACCAGATACCAGATGAAATCATTAAATCACATGTTTTGCTAGATCCATATTATTTTCTGAAAATTAAAGAAAATTGTTATAAAAGGGTCAAGACTAATTTTACGTGGAGTATTGTTTCGAAAAAATTAGCTAATCTGTATCTTAATTTACAGTAAATGGACTAAACTTCTTGAATTGATGTAAAATTATTGATTCGCTCTAATAATTTAACTATGCCAAAAGGGATATAAATTTTTAATTAAAACACCTTCCTTATCTGGTACGACTTTAAGTTCTTTTCTTACCCATTCAGAAATCCATTTGTATTTTTGTTTAAAACGGAAATCCATAAATATTATTGCGCCTTTATCTTTTATTTTTCGTATAGGACGCCCAGAAGCTTGGTTCGCCCTTTGAATGGCAGGATATAGATACGCGAAATTCCATCCTTGCTTATCAAAAACCTTATCGTAATATTCTATTTTTGCATTAACGCGGGGTGTGGGTAAATGATACGGAAATCCAGCGATAATTACCGAATTCATATAATCTCCCGGATAATCTTCTCCTTCTGAATTTCGCCCTCCACATACGCCCAATAAAACAGCTCCATTACGAGAAGGTGATGCCATTGATTTAAAATCGTTTACCAAGAAGGCATTTTCTGAAGCAGAAAGTCCTGGTTCCTCGATAAATAATTGTTTTTTATTTTTATTAGCTATAGATTCAATACCATTCGTAACTAATGCGTTTAGAACTTTATATGAAGCACAAAAAATACCTATGTTAGCAGGAGTGCTATAAATTACTTCGTCAATTTTAGAGAGGATTTTTTTAAACATTGGACCTGTTCGACTCGCTCTACGCGTATCTACACCTTCTGTGATTAGTGCTTTAATGTTTTCCTTTTTAAATGGTGAACTCGCAACGATCCCCTTATAGCTTTTTCCACTTTCTCTTAAACCCATTAAATTATTATATACATAAGGATTTACGGTCCCAGAAAGATGCACGCTAGTATAACACTCTTTTAAAATGGGAATAACAATATCTCTAGGGTCTAACGCAACAATTTCTATTGAAATTATCGGTTTTTCTCTTACCCTTTTAAGATTATAACAAAAAAAGTAATTGTCCAGTAAATAGCATCTTATCCATTTTAGCCAGAACTCAGCTAAAGCTCCTACGAAATCTCTTGAAATCTCACCGTTTGCAACCTTTTCGTCGTGAATTGAAACACTGAAATTGTGTAAATCCCTAACGAGATTCTTAAAATCGTTTAAGTTCGAAAGCCCTAACCGTGAATAAACTTGAAGTAAAAAATCTTCTGCTTTAATTTCTATTTCTGGCACACTTAAACTCTTTTTCTTCTTTTCTAAATGACTTAATAAGACTTTTACAAACCTCTGCATAATACTTGGTGACCTAAAAATTTCTAAATCCTTTAGACATATTCTAAGTGAGTACGGCGTTATTCTATCGGAATTAATTTCTGTTGCCATATCAATCACATTATGGCATTCATCAAGCACTAAAATGCAATTATTAAGCTCTTCATCTATAAATTGTAAAAAATTTTCGCGTATAAAGGGATTGAAAATCCACTGGTAATTACATGTAATTATTCTCATTTCTTTTAGAAGAAATTTGCTTAAAAAGTAAGGACATAATTTTTTATCCTTACATAAGTTAATCAATTCTTCGGCATCAACCGGTTTACTTAATAAATCGGGAGCAATATCGATAGGGTTATCACATTCACTTCTTTTTTTGATTAAATTTAGAAAATATCGACAGGTTTTATTTTTTCTTAGGTCTCCACACACGGCCATTGATTCTTTTGGTTTAAGTTTTAACGATAATAGCGTTTCGTTAAGACACATTTCGTTTCTTCCCCTGATGGAAAGTCCGTTTATTTGGATTTGGGGGGTTTTATTTTTTAGAAAATTTGAAATTTTCGTTAGTTCTTTAATAATCCTTGTATTCTGAGAGTGAGTACGACACATATAGATGATTTTTAAATTATTTCGTATTGATAAAGGCAATAAGGCACTTAAAGCAATTATAGTCTTACCTGTACCATTTGGAGCTGCGAGTAAAGTATTTTTCTTTTCAATTGAAGCCTTTTCAACTTTTTTCGTGATATCTTCTTGGTCGCTTCTAAATTGTTCATAAGGAAAGAAATCAAGGTAATTTATTTTGCACACCGAAGGATTTTTTAATAATTATTGTTAATCTATAATTTAGAACTAATAATATCCTAGAGTATATATGTTTTTTAAAAAAAATTATTATTAATATTAAATTATTATTAAAAAATGAGTGAAAAAAATTCTGATGAAAACTATTTACTTCTAAGAGAATTACTTAACGAGAGTTTTTTTAGAGATTTATTCGTTTTTGTTATTTTGTATTTATTTGTCCTCGCTCAATCTTGGGAAAATTTATTTCTACTGTTATTTCCAATTATCACGTTTGCGTATTCTGTATTTTTCAGAATAATTAATACAAATAAATGGAGAACCACTTCTAATAGCACCCAAATTACTTATAACCCCATTGGGTTAGAAAAAAAGCACGCTAATCGATTGTTTTTCACGGCAATACTCCAATTAATTTTATTGTTTTGGATAGGAGCAGAATCTTATTATCATCCACAGCTAATTCAATCTTATGATCTATTTTTTAATGTAATTTTTAACTTTCTCTACACTTTCGGGTTTTATTGGATATTAAGTGATGTATGGAATTATTCTAAAATAGTAATTAGGTTGAAAAATAATAGACTCAATACGCAAGCTCAAAACAATGTTTTACTTAAAAGCGATTTAGATAAAGTAATCTCACATCTAAAATTGAAGAGGTTTAAAATTGTAAGCATTGCTAACTTAAGTACATTCATATTCCTAAACATCTTAAATATAATTTTTATTTTATTTATTGATAACACTTTTTCAAGATTTTCGTATTATTTGCCGGGCACTGGAGTTGAGGGTTTAATACTATTAAATATATCCGTCATATCATTTTTAATTGTTGTAATTTCTCCTATAGTAGCAAGTTTTTTACTTATCTTTATCTACAAAGATTTGAACAACATTAATCACACTGATTTTGAAAATTTACTGAAAAAATTACCCGAGGAAAATCGTAAAAACATAATCGATAATCTTACTAAAATAAATAAAAAATTTAATCGAGATTTAGGTAGAGAATAAATTTTAGAATTATATTAATTTACTAAAATTATATTTATTAAAATCTAATTCATATATTAATTACCTAAATTTCAAATAATTGTATATCATGTCGCAACCAGCTGATCAAAAACGCAAATATCTTTTTAAAGTAGTCGTTGTAGGAGATGGAGGGATCGGTAAAAGCACCATGATACAGAGACTGATAAAGGGCGTCTATTTGCCCATGAAGATAACGATAGGGACAGATCTATCGACTTGGAGCATAGAAAGAGATAATTTAGTGATTAAGCTTCAAATTTGGGACTTCGCTGGCGAAAAAAGGTTCAGGTTTTTTTTACCGAATTATGCAAGAGGCGCTCACGGTTGCCTGTTATGTTACGATATTACTAGATATACAAGTTTTCAGAACCTTCAAGAATGGTACGATATCGTTCAATCAAACGCTTCAGACCCTGTATTCGTGCTCGTTGGTGGAAAGGTCGATTTAGCTGACGCTAGACGAACTGTTAAGCGAGAAGAAGCTGAGGAGTTTCAGAAAGAACATGA
>JAUWHC010000337.1 GCA_030606095.1 Promethearchaeota archaeon
TGGACTAGAAATTATACCTTTAAAAGTTAGCGATTTGAAAGTAGAAGAAACGATTAGTATAGGTTCAGAATTTAATTTTCAAATTTATTACACACCAGGTCATTCTCTCGGATCAATATGCTACTATGAGAGTAGTAAAAAGATTCTAATTCCCGGAGATTTAGTATTTGCGGGGGGCAGTTTTGGAAGGTACGATTTCCCAGGAGGTTCTTTAAACTCTTTAATTGAATCAATTAAGTTTGTAAGCAATTTAGACGTAAAATATTTGCTTCCAGGCCATATGAACATAAGTGATAATGGGAATCAGCAAATTGAATCTTCTTATAGAATGGTCCAATCAATAGGAAGGTTTTTTTAAAATTTAAATTCTTTTTTCCTAGTGCTTAATTCTGTTAAGGATTTACGAATTTTAAACAAGTATATAATTAGATATATAAGAACATTTTATAAATAAAAATTCTATATTGAAGTTAATCACTTAATTTAAAATAAATTTTAAAAAAAGAGAATAAAGTAAAGTTTGTGATTAAAATGTCTGAGAAAAAAGTTAAGCCAATAACCGAAGTTTGTCTACGTTCTTTCCCGAAAATCATATTTTTCTGGCCTTTAACGGTTGTTTCGTTCGTTATGTGGTTGTTACAGATGCTTGCTCCATCACCAATCGCCTGGTGCGGAATCTTCTGGCTCACTTTGTTTGCTATAAACATGTTTATTGTTGCTTTCGATTTTAGCAGCACTAAATTTTTTGTTTTAGTTCTTATTATTGTTGTTGTGGTGTTACTGGTGGTTTTTCTAGCACCTGGCCTAATTACGGGTCTTCCAGCGGTATCCTTTAATCCCGGGTTAACAGCGGAGTTCTACTTTATAGTTACTATAATAATGGCAATTATTTTAGGACTAGTGATTCTTGGTTCAAGGTTTGATTACTGGAAGATTGAGAGAAACGAGATTTACCATAAAGCGGGCATATTCAGCTCTGCTGAAAGACTACCAACAAAAAGTCTAAGAATTAAGAAAGAAATCACAGATGTGTTTGAATTTTTCATACTACGTGCAGGATCCATTACATTAATGCCTGGACACGGTGATGTCATTCATTTGCCTACAGTGCTAAATATAAACAAGAAGCAGAACCAGATAGACTATTTATTGAGCCATATCAGCATAGAACCAGACGAATTGGATGCATAATTTCCTTTAATATCAAATTAGATAAAAATTTTTATTTTTTTTATTTTTCGATGTAATTAGATTTAAGAATTAAATTATATTTTTAGTAATACTTATGTCTCATCCTCTAATTTTATTACTTGATTTTGATGGCGTTGTTATAACCCAAAAAGCTTTAGAATACGCCGCTTTGATTCATCTAAGGAAATCCTTCTATAAGTGGCAAAATATCGAGCCTTTAAGGCTTATAGATTTTGCGAGGCTTTTTGAGGAAGCAGATTCGCAAAATAAAATTAAGGCTTTGATTAAGGTATATCGAGTATATAGAAGATTTATACCAAGTAGATGGAGGAGAATCTTCTTTTTTATCAGATTTAGGAGGATGTATCCTAAATACGAAAAATACGAAACATTCAAACCTAATTTAGAAGGAGTTTTAAACGAATTAAAGAAGTGTGGAGTAGTATTTGGGATCGTTTCAAATACAAGAGGAGAAAGGTTAGATTTATTTAGGAAGAAATTAAATTTAGACTCCTATTTTTCCGCTTTTGTTTCCCGCGATGATACTCCGTTAAGAAAACCTCATAGTTATCCTGTTTTCGTTGCATTAAAACAAATTAAACATAACTTAAAAGTCCCTATAGATAAAACAAAAGTGTTTCTAATCGGAGACCTTCCTACAGATATAGAATGTGCAAATAACGCGGGAATCACTAGTATTGCGCTACTTTCTGGGCATGGCACAAAAAATAGTTTGGAAAAGGCTAAGCCAAGCATTATCCTTAGCGAAATTAAGGAGATTTTAGAAATTGACCCTTTCAAAAAATTATTATTAGATTAAACATTAAATTTCGTTGATAATGTTTAATTTGGAAGAGTTTGAACGAGATCAAGTTATTTATCCTCTAGTTGAGAAACTCAGCAAGTTTCTTGATAAGAACAAGACTGCAAAAGCAGAAAAGGTAATTGAACAACTAGATCAATTATTAAAGGAACAAGAACACATAGTTCCAATAACTTATATATTAAGTATCTTAGCAGAACACGATTTCAAACTGATATCTGAGAGTATCTTTAAGAAAGTAGAAAGTTATTGCGATTCCAAAGATCTAAAATTAAGGGTCAATACACTAATAATAGTCGGCTTTGCGATGCTAGGAAATCAAAAGTATATCGATAAATACTTTCAAAATTTCGTTAATGATTTGAGTAACGAAAATAAAGACATACGAGATAATGTCCATTACTTCTTGCAAGAAATTGCTGATAAAAAACCAAAATTAATTTGTTCCTACAGAAAAGATTTGATTAATGCTTTAATTACAGAAGAGGTTAAGGAAAATCTCGTTTCAATAATAAATTTATTAGAGAAGTGCAACGATTTTAATTTTGAAAACCTATTTGATTTTAGAGCCGTTTCGAAATCACTTTTAACTAAATTTTATAGTAAAGAGCACTCAAGAATTTATTCGAAGTTATTAACTTTGATTATAACTGTTTTTCCTTCGTTAAAGGAAATAGATGTTGAAAGTCTCGAATTAAAGGAGCTCTTAAACGAACTAGATAAACTTTTTCTTATGAAAAGATATAATATTACGGAATTATCTGAAAAAACGGGAGTCACATTAGAAGAATTTATTAAAATCAAAAAAAGGACAGAGAGAAAAGACTATAAAATCTATTTTTACATTAAGTTTAGCGAGAAAAAATTAATTTATTTTTATGAGCTTGAGAAAGAGAAGTTAATTAAATTATTTGAAAAGGTTGAAAAATTACATAAAAGAGAAATTTTCGATATATTTAATCAAATAATCGACACTGAACTTGAGTTGAGGTCATTCTTAAATACATTGATTAAGTTGAATCATATTGATGGATATTACTCAAAATTGGGTTATTTTTATTCTTTTAACTATGTAAAATCAAACCTGTTAGAAAGTTTAAACAAGAAGGGAATGGTGAACCTCAAAAATCTTGATTATTTACCTTCGGAGTTTAATAGTAGAGTTATAAAATATATATCAAATTCGACTAAACAAGTATTTCTATCCGGTAAAAACAATACTGCGTATTATTCTCTAAAAAAAATCCAACAACAAATAAATACCGAAGCTGCAAAAAATACTTCTATCGATTTAAAAACCTATCGTGAGCGATTAACGGAAAATGACTTTATTAAATTAATAAAAAACTTACCTAAGGGGTATTTAACTCCATATCGGAAAGGAACTCAATGGTTAACCAATGTAGGGCTATTGAAGGTTAAAAATGAGGTAGAAAACTCTAAATTGATTGGATATTATTCAATACCAGCTCTCTCTGAAAAGCTAAACCTTAAAAAAATTTTACTCGTTGAAATCTTAGATGAATTTATAGATAAAAGGAGTGGAATTTTCAATAAAAACAGAGAAATTTTTTATTACTTAAAGTTTTTAAACCAGAAGATTGA
>JAUWHC010000201.1 GCA_030606095.1 Promethearchaeota archaeon
AAGACAAAGATTCGTACTTTTGCCCTAAATTTATATCTTTACCAGATGTTATTAAAATTTTACCTGGCATTCCAAAGATTTTAAATTTTGAAGTAAACGTTAAAGAGTTTCCGATATCGACAGCTGCCGTTGAACTCGGAAAGCAACTAGGAAAAAGCCAAAGCAAAGCCTTAAATGCTTATAAAGAAGCTCAGAAATATTTCGATGAATATCACGACTTTCTTAGAGAGGGTGCCTCAGTTAACCACGCTTTAAGGTTAGTCGAAAGAAATCGCCCTTTTACTTTACCTAAAAAAAGAAGCAAAGGAGATATACGATTTTTGCTATTAGGGCATGGTTATAACATATTTGATACTTTTATTAACCTCGATTTTCAAAAAAAACTGAAAGACCAAGGAGTTGACCACATTACTATAGAAAATCTGCCAGAATCTATTTTCAAGAAACCCGTTATAGTGAACCCAAGAGGAGCAAAATTACAAAATTATTGGAGACACGAAGAGGAAATTATGCAGGCTATTCGATTTTTCCTTACGAAAGGACGCGACGAAATTGATGGCGTGATTTTCTTAATCAGCTTCGCATGCGGACCAGATAGCCTTATCTCTGAACTAATCATGAGAGATATGAAAGTTGTTGGACTTCCCTTCTTAGAAATTATCATGGACGAGCACAGCGGTGAAGCTGGATTGCTCACAAGAGTAGAAAGCTTTGTCGAAATGATCCGAAGAAAGAAAAAGGGATTGACAGTCGGGAAAAGAAATAAATTAACGATTAAATCTGTTTAATGAAAAACAATTAACTATATTTTATAAACCATTTTTAAAAATTCAAAAGGGTTATCCAAATAATATAATCCTATAATTCAATTTTTCTATGCAATTTATCTTTTAAAAGGAGAAAAGCATAAATTTATAAAAAAACAATGTGTTAATTTTATTGTGTTTAAAACATATAATAAATGATGAATAAATATGGGTAAGACTATAACATCAAGGTTACCAGATAAAATGGTTGAAGAGATAGAAAGAATTGCAAAGTTAGAGAATCTTGATAGGTCTAGTGTCGTGAGAAGGCTATTAAATAAGGCAATTCCCGAATGGAAACTAGAGTATGCTTTAAAATTATATCAACATAAAGAAATTTCTTTAGGAAAAGCAGCGGAATTAAGTTCTCTATCTATATGGGAAATGTTAGAAAAATTGTCACAAAATAGTATTCCTCTTAATTATGACCTTGAAGAATTAGAAAGTGATTTGGAAAAGGTTAAAGAATTATGATACAATATTCTATCATTTCAAATGCAACTCCTTTAATTGCATTCATTAAAAAAAATGAACTATCCATATTAAAAACCCTTTTTAAAGAAATAATTATTCCTAAAGCTGTTTATGATGAGATTTTAAATACACCTAGAACTTTAAATAAAGAAGGAGAGATTTTAAAGAAAGAAATAAAAAACAAATGGATTCGTATTAGAGAAATTACTAAACTAAAATTTTCTGAATTAAATCTTGGAAGAGGAGAAACCGAAGCACTTAATTTATGTATAGAATCCAATAACCCATTATTACTTATTGATGAAAAAAAAGCAAGGAATATCGCTAAATCTTTAAAGATAGATGTATTAGGAACTATAGGGATATTATTACTCGTTAATAAAAGAGGGCTAAAAAATGAACAAGAAATATTAGAAAATTTAGATCTTTTAATTAAAAAGGGGTTTTATTTGTCAAGCGAAGTAATTTTAGGTTTTTTAAATAAAATTAGGAAATGAGTTATAAAATAAATTATAATATGTCTATTAATTTAGATAATTTTAGTATATCGATTGATTATATTTGCATAGGGAAATATATCCATTTTCTCTTATTTCTTGTTTAATGTTCTATATTTTTCTATAACGATAGGTTATTTAACCAGAAATACCATCAGACTAAGAACAAAGTAGTAGAGTTGATAAGAACTGACCATTATTCTTTCGATTAAACCCATGTAATTATTTTTGGCAAAGATGCCTGAGATAATTACAAGAATTAATGAAACTATAGCTGAAATGAGTGAGAACGTAGCAAAAGCACTCCATACTGCTACTAACTGTAATCGAAACCACAGTGCCACCAGCCCAGCAATTGTGAATATTCCTATTGCAACCACAAGGTTGCAATATTTTTAGATCTTTCCCCGATGCATCCAAAAGAGAAACAACGGTACTAATAAAAGAATTAATTTTCTCCCGTATTCGGTCAATTTATAAGACACGCCAACGGGGCGAGTATTGTGGATTATCCTATCAAGAATTTTATTTTCTTCCAATTCTTTTAATCGATCGTTAAGGATTCGTGAACTTATTTTTGATAATCCTTTTTTTAATTCACTATAATGGGATTCGCCTAACACCAGTGTAAGATATAAAATATCAATTGTCCACTTACCTTGGATTAAGCTTATTGCTTGGCGAAGCCCCTCTCTTTCTATATTAAGTCGATTAAGGTCGTGTGGAAATTTGCGTAATTCACGATCTACGCAATCATTAGAAGTTTTTATAATTACAGGAATTAATTCCAAAAGTTCTTTAAAAGTTTCAAAATTTTCTTCATTCATTAAAATCACATAAAGAAAGATGGTGTAGAATTATACATCTTACGTTAAAAAAGTTCCTTTTTCCTTTATTAGGGAAGATTAAATTAATATAATTAACAATAAAATTAATTGAAAGAAATGATGATACAATTAATTATAAACTATATTTATTAGAAATCTAGTTTTTAACTATTGGAAGATTAATTAAAATGAATGTGCTAGGAATTATTGGGACTGCTCGGAAAAATGGAACTGTTAGTTTATTAACAGAGAAGATTTTGGAAGGAACACAAAAAAATGGGAATGAAACAGAACTTATTGACTTGTATGATTACGATATTCAACACTGCAAAGGTTGTTGGAGCTGTCATACGGGGAAATGTACGATAGACGACGATTTTGAGAAAGTTTTTAATAAATTAAAAGAAGCAGATATTATCATTTTAGGAAGTCCGGTTTATTGGGCGAATATTTCAGGGATTATGAAAACATTTTTCGATCGACATACAGTTCACATGCATAACCGATTTCCTGATGGGCGTGATTTATGGAAACTTTCTATAAGAGAAAAAATTAAAAAAGGTAGAAATGCTTTGAAAAAATTCGGTCCAATGAATAGAGAGGATTTTAAGAAAAAGCAATATATCTTAATTGTAGCATCAACTATTCCTTTTAAACACATCTTTGGTGGGAGAAAAGAAGTGGCTCCAACAATAAATGCATTGAAAAGATATGTTAATAAGTTACAAGGAAAAATAATTGGTAAACTCATTTACACGGATACATTGTTCCGATTTTTTAAGAAAAAAAGAGATAAAATGATGAATAAGGCTTATCGACTCGGAAAATCTCTTAAAAAAACGCCATAAAATTTGAGAAAAAACAAAAAGAAATGAATAGAAGTTGAGATTTGTGTTAGTTGGTATTATTATAATAATTATAATAATCATATTTTTATCGCATTAAATTAGAAGAAATTAATAGTCTCTACTTATTTTATTTATTTAAAGATAAGATTTATTTGTTTAATCTTATTAGTTTTAAAAAATAATTTAAACGGAAAACATATTAAAATTAAAAAATTTCATACGAGGTGGTTTTTTTGAGCAGGCAAGGGAGAGGAAGAATGGGAGGGTCTAAAGCTGCAGGACCAGCTGGTAGTTGTAAATGTCCTAAATGTGGCAAAACTGTAAAACATCAAGTGGGTATACCTTGTTACCAGCAAAATTGTCCAAAATGTGGCACTAAAATGGTTAGAAAATAAGTAAATATTCGTAAGACTTCAAAATATATTTATTCTCCACTTTTTTATGTTTATTTAAGAAAATGAATATGTGGTTTTATTGAAAAAATATTTTAAAGTTAATTATGCCTATAACTTTTGATAATTGCAATACGCCAATTATAATTGATAACGGGACTTATTCTATAAAAGTTGGTTTTGCGGGCGAATCTCTACCAAGAACAGAAGTTCGAACAATGTATAGTTTTCCAAAATATAGAAACGGATGGGTTCCAGATTCAGATTATCCTTTAAAAATACCGATTCCCATTGGGGATGAAGCTTGGGACTTTAGGGGCGAAGTTGGATTTTATAATAGAAAGTATCCCATGAAAAATAGACATATAGAAGATTGGATTGGAATAGAAAGAATTTGGAGCCATATTTTTAATAAGATTCTAAAAGTTGATCCAACTGAGCATCCTGTTTTGATCACTGAACACACCGCTATACCTTATATGAATCGTGAGGGAATGGTAAAATCGTTCTTCACAAAGTTTAATGTTCCTATACTCTCAGTTGTAAGTTCAGAGGTTTTAGCTCTATTAGCATCTAATCGTTTATCAGGATTTATTCTAGATTCTGGATTTGATATGACTAGCTTTATACCGATTTACTTAGGATTTCCATTAATGCACGCAGTAGAAAAGATATACATAGGTGGAATGGATGTTGATGCAATAATACTAAAATACTTCAGAATGAGAGGAATTAAAATATTTAATGGCAAAAGTTATAGGAAAAATCGACATATTTTAAAAAAAATTAAACACGAATTCTCATCAGTTAATTTAAATCCAAAAATTTCTAAAGTTTTTCAAAAAGAAAAAGCAGATTTAGAAGTCGTAATAAATAGTAAGAGAATCCGTATTGGTAAAGAAAGCTATTTCGGTCCGGAAGTACTTTTTCATCCTGAAATTATAGGGAAGGAAGGACAATCAATAACAAAAGTAATTGCCCAGTCAATAAATGCGTGCGATGAAGAATTAAAGGATGATCTATTTTCAAATATAATAATTTGTGGTGGAAATTCTCTTTTTCCCAACCTCAAAGAAAGATTAGAGTCAGAACTTAAAGATTTGATCTCTAAAGAAAGATCCTTTAAAATTATTGCTGCACCTAATCGGGGTCTCCTTACTTGGATTGGAGGGTCAAAAATTGTTTCAAAACATCATGAAAACATTAATTGGATTAAAAAAGAAGAGTTTAAAGAAAAAGGAGAAACGGTTGTTCATAAATGCTTTATAGACGTATCAAATTGGGAAGGAAAAAACAAATTTAGTAACAAATTAAAGATAAAATCATTAAAGTTGAAGTAATAAAAAAGAGATTATTCATTAATGAATGAATTTTCTTATTTTTTATATTGTAGATTACGATGTGTACTTAATCGATCTTAAATTCCCTCTAAAAGATCGTTAAATCTTATTATTTTTACCTTAATTTTTTAATAAGGTTATAATACGATTGAGAATCTGTTTATAATGGGTAATTTTTTATGTAAGATTGCGTTATTTAATCAAATACATAGCTAAGTAAAGATCGTTTTTTTAAAAAAATGCTAATATCCTTCCCTAACATGGGTCCAAACTGGGTAGCTTTTAAAACTCTTTTCGAATGTCTTGATTTAGATGTAGTCGTTCCAGATCCAACGAATCGGGAAGCGATTAAGATCGGAGTTAGATTCTCCCCGGAATTTGTCTGCTTCCCGTTTAAAGCGACTCTTGGGGATTTCGTGAATGCTATAGAAAAAGGAGCAGATACGCTGGTCATGGCAATAGATTGCGGACCGTGTAGATTTGGATTTTATGCGAGCGTTCAAGAGCGCATTTTGAAGGATATGGGTTATAAAGACATCACTGTAATTCCTTTAGACCAAGCAGATTTACTTGATTTCAAATGGGTCAAAACTCTTCAAGAAGTTAGC
>JAUWHC010000009.1 GCA_030606095.1 Promethearchaeota archaeon
TATAAAATCACTTAAGCTTAATATGTTATTATGAAAAAATCACAAATTATTAATTTTATGCTTAATTTGTTTTAGCAATATTAACTCATTTTACTGGTGTTCTGAAATTTTTAAGCTAGTTTCCCTTCAAAGTAAAGTAGAAATTCCGCCGTTCTTGTTTAGCCAACCTAAAGAAGACAGCGCAAGAATTATCCTTAGTGACGACTACGAAGGTATAATCACGAGAGATTACGGGTTCATTATTGCTATTGTTGATGTACTTGATGTAGGACATGGTATCATTATTCCTGGAAATGCTAGCACCTTTCATAAAGTAAACTTCTCTATTTTAACTTTTAAACCTAAACTTGGAGAGGTTGTTGAGGGAGAGGTTGTTGAGTTAGTAGATTTTGGTTCATTCATACGTTTAGGACCGTTAGATGGCTTAGTTCATGTCTCCCAGATATGCGATGATTATATCTCATTTGAACAGGTCGGTAATCGATTTATTGGAAAAGAAACGGGAAAAATTCTTGAAGTTAACAACGATGTGAGGGCAAAAATAATTGCAGTCTCTTTAGGTACAGGAAGGAGCGGCAAACTAGGTTTAACGATGCGTCAAAAGTTTTTAGGGAAACCAGAATGGATTGAAGCGGATATCGAGAAAGAGTACGCTGAAAAAGAAGCAAGGAAAAAGGAAAAACTGGAAGAGGAAGTCAGCAAAGAATAAAGAATAATTTTATTATTAAAGAAATAGTAGGCGAAAATATTTTTGAAAGAAAAAGCATGTAAAAATTGCCATTTAATTACTAAAAAAGAACAAATTTGTCCTAAATGCAAAACTCATAGTCTTAGCGATGACTATAGCGGGGAAGTTATAATTATTCATCCTTCGGAATCTAGATTTGCGGAATATTTAAAGATCCGTTTTCCTGGGAAGTACGCATTAAGAGTACGGTAATAAAGTTCATATCCTCAATGATAAAGTCGTATCGTATCCTTCTTAATAATTTATTTATAAAAATTAAAATTCATACATTAATGATACGAACTTCTTTACTACTTTTTTTATCCTTTTTTCAACATCAACCATAACAATGCCTTCGGGAATCTGGCGCTTTGAATCAGTTATGGGTGGTTGGCCGTAAAACACTAAATTTTTAACCGTTTTGTTAAGAGGGATGCTTAGAACTAACGGTAAGACTAATAAATCCTCTTCGCCTTTAATAACTTTAAATAAGGTTCTTTTATTAGATGTTATAATCTTATCTAAAAGAGTAAAACTTTCTTTTTTAATACCTCCTTCAGGGTTTTCAAATTCAATGATTTCTTCAAAATAATCCTCAATCTTTATTTTAATTTGATTTCTTTGAGTTTTTTCGTCAATGATGCAAAGTCTAACGAAAGATTTCAGAAAATCATTCGCAAGAAAATCCTTTGTTACAATATCTCCAACTAAATAAACTTTGATTTCAAAATTATCATTTTTATAATTTTTAATATGCTCTTCTACTTCAGAGATAGTTTCTTTTCGCGTTCCCGCAATTAATTTACCTAAAGGCTGAGAAAACTTATGCCTTTCGGTTGTAGGGATTTTTAAATTTTTATCCATTTTAAATCACTCCATTTTTATATTTTTTTACTTTATTATAGAGATTAACAGTTAAAATAAACAAAAATACCCACAAAAATAGGCAACCAATAAAGATGCTAATATATATTCCTGCAAATACATTTTTAAGAAGCAAATACAATGCCATCATCATAATAATAAGTATAACTTCAATGATTATCATAATTCTTGTTTTCAACAAATAATTTCTAGATTTTAACATATTTTTCTTACAAAAACCAAAATTTTATTTTTTATTATTTCTTTAATTTTTTATAACTCAGAATTATCTTTAAATTAACTGATTGTCTGAGAAGAAGAGTATTAAAAAGGTTCGAAATGTCGTTTAATATTGAAATTTTGGAAGAAAATATAAACCCATTAATCGATCGTACGGAATTAAAATTCAGAATCGATCATTTTAATGCCAGTACACCTAATCGGTTAGATGTGAAGAAGAAAATTGCAGCTTTGAAAAACGCAAACGAAAAATATACGATAATTCGTAAAATTAAAACTCATTTCGGTAGCTCATACGATGTAGGAGTAGCAAATATTTACAAGAACGCTAAAGAACTTCAATTCTATGAGCCTTTCCATATTCAAGTGCGAAATTTATCCAAAGACACGCGAGAAGAAATTTATAAATTAAAGAAAAGAAAAGAACCTTACAAACACTTATTTGAATACGAATAAAATTATTAAATTAATTAAAAAATAAATTGAAGAATTCATGTCAAACGCATCCAAATTTTATAAAATTGAAGATGGTAAATTAGTTAGGACACATAGAGTCTGTCCTAAGTGTGCCCCTTCGGTCTTTCTCGCGGATCACTACGATAGATGGTCGTGCGGAAAGTGTGGATACACTATATTCAAAAGAAAAGGTAAGAAGGGGGCTGCTACAGTTGCAAGACATAGTAGGAGTAGGACTCCTCGAAAACGATCTAAGTCAACTTAAACTCTACTAATCAACTCCAAACTATCTTTTTCAGTACCTCCTTTTAATACAGCATTTTAACATTGCTATATTTATATTAGGTGAACTTGATGAAATTAAAAAAAATCTTAGGTATTGAATCTACGGCTCACACTTGGAGCGTGGGTATTATAGGTTTTGATGGAACGGTATTTAGTCTTGTTAATGATACATATATTCCAGAAAAGGGTGGTCTTCATCCAGCTTTAGTAAAAGAGCAACATCTTAATAATTTTATGAATATTATAAATCAGGCGTTATTAGAGGCAAGTATTTCAATACATGATATTGATTTAATCGCGTTTAGTAAGAGTCCTGGTTTAGGCCCTATTTTAAAAATTGGTGCCCAAGCTGCTAGAATGTTGACTCAACTGTTAGATATTCCAATAGTAGCAGTTAATCACTGCATTGCTCACATAGAAATTGGACGGCTAATGTGTAAAATTGAGGATCCTTTAGCTTTATATGTATCAGGCGGGAATACGATTGTTAGTGCGTATGAGTTTGGAAGATATCAAATTTTTGGAGAGACTCTCGATATCCCTATTGGTAATTTAATAGATTCATTTGCCCGAGATGTTGGATTACCCCATCCAGGAGGTCCAAAAATCGAAAAATTAGCGTTTAACTCAAATAAATATTTATCTTTGCCTTACGTTGTGAAAGGTATGGATTTATCTTTTTCAGGACTCTATACGGCCGCTAAGAGGTTATTAGAGTCCAAAGATTATAATAAGAAATATAATTTAAACGATGTTGCTTATTCATTGCAAGAAACTGCTTTTGCTATGCTAGCTGAAGTTACCGAAAGGGCTTTAGCTCACACGGAAAAAAAAGAAGTTTTATTAACTGGTGGTGTTGCTGCAAATAAAAGGTTGCAAGAAATGATTAAATATATAAGTGCAGAACATGGCGCGAGGTTTGAAGTTGTTCCTTTAAAATACGCGGGAGATAATGGTGCAATGATTGGATGGACTGGCCTTCTAAGGTATGAAGCTGAAGGGGGCCATACAATTTTGGAAACGCAAATAAACCCTAAAGAGCGTATGGATCAAATCACAATTCCTTGGAGAGATTAGGTGGTTTAAGAGATTGATTGATGAGATTATTATAGAGAAACTTTTACACAAGGGTGCTGAAGCAAGTCTTTTCTACGGTCATTGGTTTGGTAAAGAAGTTATATTTAAACTCCGTATCCCTAAAAATTATCGTATAGAGCAGCTCGATAAAAAAATACGCGTTATTCGAACCCTTAACGAGGCTAGAGCTCTAATAAAAGTTAAAAACTATGGTGTCAATGTTCCTCAAGTTTACGAAATTGACACTGAGAACTCTACAATCGTAATGAAGTATATTAAAGGAGAAAAATTAAAAGATTTTATGAATTCTATAGAAGACGATAAAAAACAGCAAATCTTTAATGAGACTGGTAAATTTGTCGCTATTTTACATAAAAATGGCCATATTCATGGTGATATTACCACAAGCAATATCATTATTACTCCAATTCAAGAAATTTTCATTATAGATTTTGGACTCCACAATTACTCCGATTCTATTGAAGATAAAAGCGTTGATCTCCATCTTTTTAAAAGAGTGTTACTCTCTTCTCATGGTACTGATTATAAAATTTGTTTTAATGCCTTTTTAGATGGTTATCGCACAGAATATGGAAAAGCAAAAGAAAATGAAAGCAATGAAATCATAAGAAACATGACTACAATAGAAACAAGAGGTCGCTACATTAAAAAGGAAAATAGAAAATAATGTAAAATTTTTTCACACTACCTTAAATTGCTATCATTAATTGTTCATTATAAAGATAAACGCATCAAAATTATTTACATCTGATATAGAGCCCTTTAAATACCTTCATATTCGGAGAGATAATTTTATATACAAGTTTAACTTATAATTTATTATCAAAAAGTTGGAATTTATTAAGGGTTAAGAATACTTTAGCATTTGTAATTCTATATAATACCTCCTTTTGAATTTGAATTTAAAAATTAATAAGATTGGGTTAATTTAAATTGCCAAAAAATAAAAAAGAGAAGAAACCAAAAATGCAAAACATAACTATCAACATACCTGAGATATACGACGAAAATATTCAGAAACTTATCAAGATGAAAATAACAGCAAGTCGTTCAGAAGCAATAAGGATTGCAATTCGAGAGTTCTTACACACCGAATACGACAATCTGAAGTTATTAGGATATTTTGACCGAGTAGAATTAAAATAATAATTATTATCTTCGCTTACGAATTTTTCGTGCTTCTCTTTCAACTTCCCTTAAAACAACAATATCGGCAATTTGTACAGGCCCCTTAACATTTCTCGTAAGAATTCGATTTTTATCCGGCCCTTCAAGAATTCTAACTTTAATTTGATTGATCTCGCCGGTTAAACCAGTTCTACCGACAATTTGAAGAACCTCGGCAGGTATAGAGGCATCATACGCAGCTTTCCCTTTTCCCTTCTCAATCTTTACCAAGGACTTTCACCGTATTATTTTTTTAATGCTTCTAACTTTTTTATTATATCTTCTAAAGCTTTTTCGTTTCCAGTTCCGATAGTTTCAATTGCTATAGCAGATGACGCGACATTAATTCGAGCGGCGTTTCCCAACTCTTTTTTTGTTGTAACATAACAATAGGGAATAGATTTTTCTTCGCAGAGCAATGGCACGTGAAACAATATTTCAGGTGGACTTACATCTTCCGCCATAATAACAAGCTTCGCTAAGCTTCGTTCTATTGACTTAGTTACCTCGTTCATTCCCTTTCTTATTTTCGAATCCCGCTTTCCGGCAATTGTGTTTAACTCGTTCTTGATATCTTCTTTTAGCGCATCAGGAACTTTAAATTTTATATAACTCATTTTTTCTCTTTCCAATATATATTTCTAATATATTATCATAAATCATCGATTTTTAATGTGGTATTAAATATAGGATTTAAAATAAAATTTTGGATTTACGCTAAAAATAAGAAAAAATAATCAGAGCCTATAAATACATAAGGCTTAAATAGAAAATATGAACTATTTTTAGAATTGAATATGTAAACATCCAAAAAGTGAAATCCAACATCATGGATAAGATCGTTATTTTTAGAATATGAATGTAATAATGGTAAAATTTTTTTAGAATACTACTTTTAATTATCTATCATGATTATTCCTATAAGATGCTTTTCATGTGGGCGATTGGTCGCCCATATCTATAAACCTTATTTGGAGCTTATAGAAAAAGGAGAAAGCGCTGAAGACGCTTTTAAAGAGTTGGGTATTGAGAGGTTCTGTTGTAAAAGAATGATTGTCTCGCATGTAGACTTGATAGATGAGCTATTAAAGTTCCCAAGGCTACAATAAGCTAAAAATGTTATCTTAAATATAGTTTTTCAGAATTAGAGTATAAAAAAGGTTTAAATCTACTGATTAAGTTTTTAAACCTATTTTTCTATTCTTTTTACTCTAATTATTTATTAAATTGGGGTAATGTTTCTATTAGTTATAGAAATGTGCTATGAAATTATTCGTCAAAGTCCCCAACAGACGCACTTTTACCGAGAACAGGCTTCTTTGAAATTTGGATATTAAACTTAATTTCAAAAGAATTTTTAAATACATCGATAAAACTCGAGACATCCATTTGAGATTTTATACCAGGTATCGTTTTAACTTTTTCATTAACAAAATTCCATAAATCTCTATCGCTTTTTTCGATTACTTGAATTACTAGATCATGATCTCCTGTTGACGTTGCAACCAGTTGAACTTCATCGTATTTTGCGATTTCTTTAGCGATTTCTCTCATTCTTAAAGGATCCACGGAGAGACCAAGCCATGCTGTCGTGTTGTATCCCACTTTAGCTGAATCTATGATAGCACTATATTTTTTTATGATACCTTCCTTTTCCATTTTCTTTACCCTATAATGAATACTACTCGCTGCCATGCCTAATAATTCTGCAATCTTAGCAAAGGATATTCTATCATTATCTTGTAAAAGAGTTAATATCTTTTTATCTATATCATCCATTAAATTTCATCAATTGCCTAATTTTATTGTAATTAATATTATAATGAAGGAAAAAATTTAAATTTTAATCAAAAGAATTAAATTATTATCTAATTTTGTTCTATTGTTTTTAAGATTTACTATATACGATTTTAATTTCTTAATTTTGATCCTGAGTTTTCCATTTTTTCCTATGTTTTCATATTAAATTCTAGAAAATCCTCATTATTAAAAACATCAATATGAAGAATATTATATAAATAATCATTCTTTTTGAAGATTGTTCGTCAATAAGATCCCTTTTTCGTATAATCAAGGAAAAAAGTGCGATATGTTCGAATATACATATTGGGGCTTTATATACTTTGAACAATATAATGATCATAGAAGATCATATGGTGTTTATTTATGATCATCAAATGAATAAAAAATGAAATAATTGTATTCGATGTTTCATTCGTCAAATAAAATATAGAGGATTGAATATGAATAATTTGAAATTAATTCTTCAAGAAGGACACATTTTATATAAAACCGCTAGAGCTACTAACCATCCGTTTACAGATGATATTATATTATATTTACCTAATATCATGAAGGATATCAATAGCGTAGAGGATAATCTATGGAAGGCAATAGATCATCTTGTTCTTATTGAACTGCTATGTTCTATTATTACTAAAGAATTAAATAATGGTACACCACTTTGTAAGGGAAATGGAAAATGTCCTATCAATCAAATTTTAAGAATCGTCGGTTTAAATCATGAAATTAAAGCCAAATGTAAAAATGCAACTACTGAAATTAAAAAACTAAAAAATTCCATTGATCTTACAAATTCGATAACAACAGCCAAGTTTGCTTACAAAATAAAAGAATTGACGAATGGAAATCAAATGAATTAATTTAAAATTATAAATAGGAGGTTTAAAATATGTTTGGAAAAATATTGAGAGTTGATTTAACATCAAAAAGCTATGAGATAGAAAAACTTGAAGAAGATTTTATGAGAAAATATTTAGGTGGAAGGGGTCTTGGAGCGAAAATTTTATATGACGAATTAAAACCAGGTACAGATCCACTATCACCAGAAAATCTTTTTATTATAGCAACAGGTATATTAACCGGTAGTAAAGCGCCAAGTGGAAGTCGTTATTCTATAACTACTAAAAGTCCACTAACCGGTGCAATACTTTCAGCTAATTCGGGTGGTTATTGGGGGACACACTTAAGAAGAGCTGGGTTTGATGCGATAATAATAAAAGGTAAAGCAGATAAACCAACGTATTTATGGATACATGATAACAAAATTGAGTTTAGAGATGCTTTAAAAGTTTGGGGAAAAAAAGTCATTGAAGGGGATGATATTTTAAGGAGTGAAACTGATGAGGAGGCAAAAGTACTGCAGATAGGTATCGCAGGAGAACAAATGTCTCACATAGCAGGAGTTATGAATGATAAATATAGAGCCGCTGGACGTGGTGGAGGAGGAGCCGTTTTGGGAAGTAAAAATCTCAAAGCAATTGTAGTAAAAGGTGAGAAAGAGCCAAAACCTGCAAATCCAATTCAAATGAGAAGGGCAATCGACAAAACAATTAAAGCATTGGAGACTCATCCGGCGGGGGGAGGAGCTACAAAAGAAGGTGGTGGCTTAAATTCTTTAGGAACTGCTGTTTTAGTAAATGTAATAAATGCTGCAGGTATATTTCCTACAAGAAATTTTCAAACAGGAATGTTTGAAAAAGTAGAAGATATTTCTGGTGAAAAAATAGCAGAAACTATTCTCAAAAAGACAGTAGCTTGCTTTAGATGCCCAATGGAATGTGGTCGCTGGGTCACAATTAAAGGTGGAAAATATGGAGATAAAGAATATCCCATTACGGAAGGAGAAAGTCTTGAATATGAATCAATTTGGGCATTTGGAGGTGAACTAGCAAATAATAATTTAGATTCAATTGCTTTAGCAAATTATCTATGCAACGAATATGGATTAGATACAATTTCTGTTGGAGTTACAATCGGTTTTGCTATGGAACTCTATGAGAAAGGACTAATAACCAAAGATGATATTGGATTTGAATTAGAATGGGGGGACGCTGAAGCAATGATTAAACTTTTGGAGATGATCGCACATAGAGAAGGTTTTGGGGAAATCTTAGCTGACGGTTCTCGTGCTGCAGCAAAAAAGTTAGGAAATGGCACGGAATATTATTCTATTCAAGTTAAAGGTCTTGAATTACCAGCTTATGACCCCAGAGGCTCATTTGGAATTGGGTTAAACTACGCTACATCTAATCGGGGAGCTGCTCATGTAAACGGATATACTATTGCTGCTGAAATTGTAGGCGCGCCATTAAAGGTTGATCCTTTTGATGGAGGAGCAGATAAAGTTGGTCTAACGATATTATTTCAAGATCTTACTGCTGCTGTCGATTCTATAGGTGAATGCTTATTTACTACGTTCTCAGTCGGAGCAGATGAATTTGCACTGCTGATTGCTTCAATGATGGGTTGGAAAGACTATACGGCTGATGAGTTCATTAAAACTGGAGAAAGAATTTATGCATTAGAAAGATTATTTAATCAGAGAGAAGGCTTTAAAAGAGAGGATGATTCTTTGCCTGAAAGGCTTATTAAAGAAAAAATGCCTGATGGACCTGCGAAAGGCAAGACTCATCCGTTAGAATCTATGTTGAATATCTATTATGAACAACGTGGTTATGATGCAGAAGGGCATGTTACAAAACAGAAGTTAAATGAACTAGATTTAAAAATTTAAATCTATTTTGAGATGAAGTCTATGGGAAACTTTGAAGATTTAGAGAAAGAAGTTATTGAAAAAGGACTTTGTACCCATTGTGGAGCTTGCATTTCTGCTTGTCCGGATTATAACATTAAATGGGGTCTTGATGATCGCCCAAGGAGAGATAAAGCAAAAGGCATGTGCGAAAATTGTACTGAATGCTATGATTGTTGCCATAGGGTTCAAGGGCACTTTATTAATAATAAGATAAATAAATTAATTTTTAATAGAGATCAAAATGAGGACGAGTCATTTGGAATATATAAAGAAGTTGTTGCAGCAAGAGCTAAAGATAAAGAAATAATTAAAATATCACAAGATGGTGGTGTGGTATCGGCTATTGGTTTATATTTATTAGATAAACAATTAGTAGATGGTATTATTACTACTGGAAAAGACCAGTATTGGAAACCTGTTTCAGATGTGGTAACGAATCGAGAAGAATTACTTAATTCAGCTGGGACAAAATACTATATAGCTCCTGTATTAAAAATGTTAAAAGATGGTATAATAGATATGGAACTTGATCGGCTCGCAGTGATAGGGCTTCCTTGTCAAATAAGATCCGCTCGATATCTACAACAAAGAGAAACAGACTTATCTTATGCGATCACTTATTATATTGGTTTATTTTGCACACAAAATTATGAATATAAAAATCTTTCTGAAGCAATTGAAAAAAAAGGGCTGAAAATGAATGATGTAAATAAAATGGATGTTAAAAACGGAGCATTTCATACATATGTTAATGGTACACAGCTGAAAATTCCTTTAAAGGAGACGAAAACATGGGTTCCAGATTTTTGTAAGTATTGTGATGATTACACAGCAGAATATGCTGATATCTCTATTGGAAGTCAAGGTTCTGATGAAGGGTGGTCAACTGTTATAATACGTTCTGAAGGAGGAAGAAATCTTTTTACAGAACTTATAAAAGCGAATTATATTGAGATCAAAAAAATCGATGATTATAAAATAATTGATACCAATTCAAATAAAAAGCATCAAAATGTTTTAAAAATAGCAATATAACTTCCAATTACTTCATTTTTTTTTTATTATTACTTTAACCATAGTAAAAAATAATAAATTTTAAGTAACTGTAATTGTTCTATATATGAATGGCTAAAGTGAAAGATTTGTCACTTACTTTTTCTTGATGAGCTTATCATACATCACCAGGTTGTGCGCAACTCGTGCCGCTCCGTTTATGCTGCGTTGTAAATTCGGATCCTTCGGGTGAGTTACTGTTTCCCATAAACTTTCGTCCATCTTACTTTACGTGGGTTTCTTTTTTGCACTAACATAGCGACTCTACATTTATGTGTACAGAAATTTAGAATAGTTCCATCTTTCTTAATGTACATGTGTCCCCTTCCTATTAAGACATCTCCCTGACAAAAGGAGCATTTCTTTACTTTAACCATCGAATATTCATCTCGCTCTGTTAATTAGATTATTCTTCTTTCACTTTAAAGAGTTCAGTTTCTCCATATTTGACGACCAGTAAATTTAGTAACGTCATATCATAAGAGACTTCGTTTCCCCTAACCATTTTTCTTTTTTTTTCTCCTTTTCTCTTTGGTTTGTAACCAATAGCTCTTTTTGAAACTAAAATTCTCTTTTTTACGGGGCCGTGAACGTCTTTTCTCATAGGAAACCCGCTTGCATCGGAACCGCCCATGATTTGAAATTCGTAGTTAGGAAAACCAATTAGACCTCCTTTAATGACTTCCCCAATCTTCATACCCTCAAATCTGAACTTCTTTTCATCGATCTCAATTAATTTAGATAATCCCTTTCCCGGGCCTTCACTTCCCCCAGAAATGTTTAGCTTATATACTCTTTTCTCTGAACTCATAATTATCGAACTAACCAAAAGGAAATTATTAAGAAGAATGTCCTAAAATTTAAATATTTTATTGATTTTTGAGGTTTTAGAATTTTTCAGAATAATTTATTAGAAATATAATTTATTTTAAAGATCAGTACTTATTAATAATATAGAAATAAATTGGGATCAAAATTTGCAAATATTCGAGGCACTTGAGTTAAGAGAGTTTCCTTATTTCTTGACTGTTGATGTTGAGGAAGGAGAAATAGTTAGAGATGTAATCAATGATCTTAATAGTCGTAAAGTTTATTTGCTTATAGATCACGATACTAAAAGGATTTGGACTTACAATGGCCCTAATAGCTCTTTAAAACTTCAAGTTTTCGGAGGAATTTTAGCGGGAATGTTCCGTAAACAATTAAGATTGTTCTACAGAGTATATTCGTTAAATTTATATTCTAAAGATGGTCCTGAGTTTCAAGAAGTAATGAATAAACCCATTGGAGCTGGAAGAGCAAGATCTATCGATAAAAAGGATTTCCCTGAATCAGGAATGCAAAGTACGGAGAAAGAACTGATTATTCACAATCCTAGATTAAGTAGAGCTATGGAAAACATAAATCTCTGTTCTCAACCAGAAGACCTTAAGAGAATCTTTATACTTGTTGGTGGTATTATTTATTCCGAAGAAGAGATCCCAGAAGCTATGCTAATTGAGGAAAAAAGTTCCGTTAACCTTGTAAAAATGGGTAGATTAAATAATGGTTTTACATTCTTTGACGATCGAAACTATTCAACAAGAATAATTGTTAAAGACAGAGTAATACAAGGAATTGAACTCTTTGTCCGTAATAACGATGAAATGCCCTCTTTACGCATTAAATCACCCATAATTCACGAAGATAAAATAAGTCAAGAAGGAGATATGGAAAAATTGATTACTTCCTTCGAAATTCCTGACTCGTTGCCGGATATTGAAGCAACGGAAGGCGAAAACCAAAATACTTGAAATAGCTAAAATGATTCTTTTAATAAATTCTAAAGCTAATAAACCCTACTGAGAAATGTAAAACCGATTTCTTTAAAATGCTTAACAATATAAATATTTATAATTATCTACTCTCTCATTTTTTTCAATTTTATTTAAGATAAATTTAAAAATGGAGTATTAACTCTAATTTAATGTAGTAAAGAAATAAATTATAATATCTAAAAAACATAAAATTTTAAATAGATAATAATTGCGTTGTTTTATATGGCTAAAACTGACTATTTTATAGGAGAAGCACTTCTAGGTTCTGGGAGCTCATTAGCTCATATCGATCTAATCATCGGCTCCAAAGACGGACCCGTGGGAATATCTTTTGCTAATGCCCTTAGTAACCCTTCAATAGGTCATGGAGGGCTTCTAGCGTGTATTAGACCGAATTTATTAACTAAGCCTATTAGTATGGTAATTCCAAAAGTAACTGTCTCAAAAATGGAAGAAGCTAATAAAATTTTTGGGCCAGCTCAAGCCGCGGTTGCTAAAGCAATAGCGGATGCTGTCGAAGAAAACCTCATTCCGATGAATAAAATTGATGAATGGCTTTTAATTGTGAGCGTTTTTATTCATCCCGAAGCAAAAGATTACAGGAAAATATATCAGTATAATTATGGTGCCACAAAATTAGCTATTCAAAGGGCTCTAAAAAATTATCCTCCAATTGAGAAAATTTTCTACGATAAGGATCGCGCGAAACACCCTGTTGCTGGATTAAAAGTTCCAAGACTTTGGAGACCGCCCTATATACAAGTTGCTTTAGATGCGCCAAGTTTGGAACATCAATTGAAAGTTGTTAAGCAACTCCCAAAAAGCGATAGAATTATTATAGAAATTGGAACTCCGTTTCTTAAGAAGTATGGAATGGAGGCAATTCAAAAGATACGGGAGGTAGCTCCGGAGAAATTCATTGTCGCTGATTTAAAAACGCTTGATGTCGGCAAATTAGAAGTGGATTTTGCTTTTGATGCTACTGCCGACGCCGTAGTAGCAAGTGGTTTGGCATCTCCCAAATCAATTGATAAGTTTCTATTAGAAGCAAGACGTCTTGGAATTTATGGGTTCGTTGACACAATGGAAGTAGTTGATCCCATCGAGAAACTAAAGCAATTGAAACAAATACCAGATGTTGTCATTCTTCATAGAGCAATAGATGTAGAAGGCGCCATAGAAGGTTCAGATGACGCCCAAAGACAAAAATGGCAATTCGTTCCTAAAATAAAAGAACTGTATGCAGATAAAAAATTAGCATCTGGAAAAGATCGCGTATTAGTAGCAGTTGCCGGGGGACTCGAACCATCTACAGCTGAGTATGCTTTAAAAATGAAAGCAGATATCTTAATAATTGGCAGATATATTACTTCCAGCAAAGATATTAAGAATTCCATGCGTCAATTCATCAACATTTTGCCGGGATATTCTGATATAGACCTAAAGCGTATACATGTAGACGACGACGATACTAATAGCCTAAAATCTAAATAAAATTTAATTTTTACCTTCTCTTTTTATTTCCTATAATAAAATTTATACATCTATTAAAATAAAAAAAGAAAGATAAAAAAAACTCTTGTATTAAATTACCCAGTTTGGGATTCTGATTAAGCTCCTCTTATTTTATCGGACGGCTGTTGGCCTGAAATATAGGACCGATAAACTGGGAGTAGAGTATACTGTAGAGTGTTTGATTGGAAACCACGCTTATCATTTCTCCTTCTTTATCCGTTGCAGGACCAAGGATGACTTCTTCAGCGTCTCTGGTTAGTGCAAAGAATTCGCCAGCTCCACTTAATTGTCGGAATTGGATATTGCCTAGTGCAATCATCTTCTTTATGATATCGCCGTAGGTTGCCATATCAAATCTCGAGGTTAGCATAAATCTTACTGCCTTTTTCTGATAAGCGTATTCACTTATAACTTGTAAAATTTCTGGAAGCACGTAGGGCATTACGATAATAATTGAAGATTTTACCCTATAAATAGCATCTTTCATAGCTGCAACTAGAGCTTCTCGTCCTACAACCTGCCATGTCGTAATATCTACTATTTCTGGAATTGAACTTGAAGAGATGTGTATATCACTAAGCTTTCCTTCGTTCTTTTCGGCTAACTCTGTGGCGTCGTCAATGGAGTTCATAAAGTTAAGCGTGAAATCGGCGATCGCATCTTTAATGTTTTGTGTTGTGTCTCGAGTAGTGTTCGATAAACTATTTTGTAAAGTTTTCGCATTTTCTTCGTATTTAGACTTATGATCAATAAGCATTTCACTTAAATTTCTATCTAAGTCTGCTGATTCGTCGCCCCATAAGTTAATTTCAGCGGTAATTTTGTCAGAACTGTCTCTTTTTCCGCCAGTGAATTTATCATCAAGGTCTCTAATCCAATCCTCTTTAATTCTTTTAATATCGGTGTTATAAGCAGTATAGTGCCTTAATGAGTCGTCTTTATGTCTATTAATTGCTTCGTCGTATTGTCTATGGTGAGTTTTAAGCGAGTCCTCTAGCGAGTCCTTAAGCTTAATATTGGTATCGGAGCAATCTTTTACACCACTTTGCAAAGTATTATCGATCTCTCCCGACATATCACTCGCAAGCGTTTCTAATTGTACGTTTATGGTCTCTTGTGCTTTATGATCTAAATCGTTGGTTTCGCTAACGACATTATCGTTTTCTAAAGTGATAATATCTGTGATGTCAGTTTTCATGTTGTCTGAAGTACTTCGTGTATCTTTTATATATGTCTCACTTGTGTTTGTAAAATCGTCTTTCATAGGTTCAGTATATGTGAGAATGTTTTGAATCGTAGTTTCATGTCTTGCTTTATACTTTTTCTTTTTACCCATCCAAAAAAATCCCTTTTTACCCATTTCAGCCGAAAAATCTGTAAACCTATTAGCGTGTTCTAAAAGATTATCAATTAAGGTTAACGTCATACTTTTAAATTCATTGGTTTGGTCAGTTAACGTCCTATGTCTTTCGTCGACTGTTGCTTTTAAATTAGTTTGAAGGGTATCGGTGGCGTGCTTAAGGTGGTTTAAGTGTTCTTTTAATAGATTAGAAATCCTTACTTTAAGGTCTACGATTATCTTGTCCATTCGTTCCAAATATTTTTCAAGAATTTGTTCCATTCTAGGTTTAAGATCGTTTGCAATTGTTTTATGGCGATCTACATGATCATCTAAATCCCTTTTCAGTTCTTTTTCTAAATCTTCTACTCTTTTTGAAAAATCAGATAATAACTCTGAAATTAATCCTGTTAAACTATCCTTTGTTTTATTTACCGTAGATTCGTTTTCTTTTACTCTAGTATCTGAGATATTTTTGATATCTGAATTCACTGCACTCATAATAGAATGAAGATTTTCTTCCAAAGTTTTAGATGTATCCGTAAACCGGTTTCTTGAACTATTGATTCTATCTCTTTTGTTGTTGTTTTTAGTGTCTGAATCTTCAAAAAAAGCTTTTATTTGGTCGTCAACAGCAGTTTCTACTTCATTAATGCTTTTATCTTGGATAGCTTGCAATCTTTCAAATCGATCTGATTGATCCGCTAAAATCGAGTCTTTTATTTTAGCAATTTCGTCCCTAAACATCTTAGACTCTCCGATGTATAATTCGAAGTATGGTTCTAATGGAATAAACCTATCAACAATTCCAGTTACTTTTTTGAGAAAGTTTTTTTCAACCAACCAATTTGTAATCTCAATAACGCTTTCATACGTCAATTCAGGGTGGTTTTCCGTTAAAGTCAAATAAACTTCCGACGAAGTTGCTCTTGGGACTCTAAGATAGACGATATATACATTAATTTGATCTTCAGAGAAACCATATCTTGTGAAAATTTCCTTCGTAAATTCTTTTAAGCTCATAAGCTTTTCTCCATTTCTAAAAATTAAATCTAATATAATTCATATTAATTAAAATAAATTAAATCTGAATTTCTTTTTAATATTTATAATATTTTATATATAATAATATTTTCAAAAGGATAATATTAAAACTTAAGGATTAAGAAGCTTCATTTTTTGAGACTTTAATATAGTATCTAATAATATGTTTAAATATAATCAAAAGGATAAACAAAAAACTTTAGAATTCTTTCCGTAAAAGAAACTGAAATAATTTTTTACGCCAACTAATAATAATAATTGAAATTAACACAATTATTGTGATTACCGTAATTATAATTATAAATATTAAATCTAAATCATACGGAATTAAGTCGTTATTTGACTCAGAAATATACTTTGTTACTATTCTTTCTTGATATGCAACATTTCCCATACTATCCTTAGCATAAAAAGTAATTACTACAATTCCATTCGGTAATTTATTCCATTCTATCTGACTTATGCTTCCATTTATGGTAAAGGTGATATTCGTTAATCCTCCATCAAGGCTATACCACATAGCAATAAGATTTGCATCTTTAATCGTTATATTAAAAATCGGAGCATCTTCACCAAAAGTCTGATTCATAATTGGTAAATTTACGCTTATTTGAGGGGCAATGATATCCTTTTGAACCGTTACATCATTGCTGCATATAACCCCAAGTGTATCATTTGCGAAAAAGAGTGTATTTACCGTTCCATTAGGTTTTTTATTCCAAGCTAATTGATCTATCGTTCCAACTCCGTTTTCGAAAGTGAAGTTAGTTAAACCACCATCAATTGTATACCAAGTAGAGTTTATAGAGTACCAAGTGGGATCTAAATTTCTATTTGAAAAGGAAACATTAAATTCCGGAGCGTTTTGACCAAAAAGATTATTTTTGCGAGGGTTATCAATGTTAAGGAGAGCTCCCTTTTTCGTGATAGTTATATTGTCAATTAAAAAAAAAACTCCAAATTCTCCCGCATTTTCAGGCATTGCCCATGTTTCCAATGTTAAAGTTGTTTCTTCTTTCACATCATCGACTTGAACTTCGATTACAATAAAATGATAAGTACTGTTATAGTGCGCGGTATAATCAGGATTGCTTCCCTCTAGCGTGTAAAGAGGTGCCCCAGCTCCTCCAGTTATAAAATACATTGGGTTAGAAGGATTGTTAAACTCATAAAGAGAGGTATTATCGGATTCTTTCAAACTATTCATTGGATAACTTCTTTCGTAATAATGGTTATGTCCCGCAAACACTAAATCAACTCCATGCTGTTCAAATAAAGGACACCAAGTTGGAATTAAATCGCTTCGATCTGAGCGCCCTGTCATAGAGTTAAAAATGGGCTCGTGCATGTAAGCAATTTTCCAAAAAGTTTCATTATCTTGGCCAGCCAAGTTTAACTCTGATTCTAACCAAGATGTTTGAATTCCTTCGTCGCGATTGGTATTAAGACCTATAAATTTGATTGGGCCCAAACTAAATGAATAATAATAAGAATTCATTCCATTGCTAGGTAGGTTTATATTTTCATACATTTTACCATCTGTATATTCGTGGTTTCCTTCAATGTAGTATCCTGGTATATATTTGCTTAATATTTCAACATCATCGAAATAATTATTCCACTGCGTTTGATTTCTCCCATCCTCTACAATATCCCCTGTATGAATAGTAAAATCAATATCATCGAAACAACTAACAATTTTTTCAGCAATTTTTTTTCTCTCCTCTCTTTGCGTTCGAGAATCACCAAACATTAAAAATTTTAAAACATTTGTATTTCTCTCGCTAGTTGTAGTGAAATTCAAGGTCTCTCTTACATTTGAGCTATCTGAACTCGCTTGATAAAAATACATATGATTTGATTCTAGATTAGATAAATAGGCAGTATACAGATAAGTACCGCTAACATTTTGCATTGAGGGGGTTATAGTTATATTGTTTAATAAAGTTGGATTTTCTGAATATACCACCTTAGGTTCAGAAGCCGTGTTTTCAGTATACCATGTAATTGTAATGTTCTGTTTTGTAGTACTATTTGACGTCAATCTAAGACCTTTGGGGGTTAATGGAGCGCTAGATTTGATATTTTGACAATCCTTAAAAAAATCTGGATAGTCCATAAAAATTACTAAAAAGAGCGAAGAAATGAAAATATTTGCGATAAGTATAATAATTATAATCTGGTATACTTTTTTCATTTTCTTCAAATTTTAACCCTAGCTACTATTTTTACAAAATCAAACCTAAATGAATTTATCTAACAATATAGCTAAATATGACTTAAAAAATCTTATGGTAATTAAAAATAAATTGAGGGATAATCCTAATAATTGAAACTATACTTAAACTTTAAAATTTGCTTTCAGATTAAAAGTACTTTTTATCCTTTTCAATCGGGTAATATTATTCCTCAATCCTTTTTATATGCCCTTTTTTTGTTTTAATTAAAACAATTTAGTGAAAAAAAAAAATGAAAAAATTAAGTAAAATTCTCTTAGGCACAATTTTTCTAATGATCCTATTTTCGACGATTACTTCTTTCAATGTCGTAGCAGTTGGGAATCCAAACGATACTATCGAAGTTCCTGGGGATACACATCAAACACATATAGAAGCTAACACTATGACCATGTTTCGATTTAGAGCAAGAACTCAGCTAAGACTTAATGCTAACGTTAATTTAGATGTAGATTTTGATTGTGAAGCTTCAAAAATCGGTGATAAAGATTTTGCGCTTGAAATTGAAGGTAACGGCGATCTTTATATGAATATGACTTGTACTGAGGAACAAAAAGAATTAGGTTTATTAAAGGGCTATACATACCAAATTAGAAATCGCAATCGAGTTCAATATCAAGAAGGATTTGTTGTTAAATTAGAATGCAACGGTACTTTCACACGAGCGAGATTAAGCATATTAGCGACTAATGATAATCGCGTAGGTCAATGGGCTTATTACGATGAAGCAACGGAAGAATGGGTTAGCGTTCCAACAACCATACAAAATGGTTATCTAACTGCTGAGGTATCTCATTTTTCAACATGGACTATACTTATACCTGACAACACAATTTTAATCGTTGGATTGAGCATTGGTGGCGTTATTGCTTTAGTAATAATCGGATCAGTAATCTATGTGAAAAAGAGAAAATAATCAATAAAATAATTATATCTATAAACCAATATTTTTTTTTAATTTTTTAATTAAATATTCTAACGATCAATAAATGGATTATCTAAATGGTTAGATTAAAATTAAGGAACAAATCAAATTTCAGCGTTCTTATATTACTTTTAATCTTTATTAATTTTAGTTTCTTAATATCTAATGTTTTATCTCATCGAACTGAAAATATACCCGGTTTTTCTACTCAAGATCAAATCTACCCAAACGAATCTGTGAAATACATTTTTTCTAAAAATATAATTTTTGAAATCTCGACAGATTCTTTTATTGACTTAAATATCCAATATGAAAATAAAATTGAAAATCGTCAAATTTTCTTTCTTATTAATAATAGTAATCCGATTTCGTTAAATATCACCTCTAAAGTA